>JACZKN010000044.1 GCA_014859985.1 Candidatus Krumholzibacteriia bacterium
GCCGGCGGCGGCGGCGGCAGGGGTGGCGGCGACGGACCAGTTCATGGGCGCCCTGCTGCGCAAGGATCCCGCTCCCGGCGACCGGCCCTGATCCGCGGCTCCGCGCCGTGGGCATCCCTCCGCACCGGGCTCCGGCCCAGAAACCCGTGGCAGCAGCGGGGCCCGCCGCTTAGATTTGCCTCTGGCAGCCGGACACCACCCCAGCAGGGAATTGACCCATGTCGTTCAGCAGGATAGCCCGGTCCATCACCCCGTCCGCCACCCTGGCCCTGAACGCCCGCGCCGCCCGGATGCGGGCGGCAGGCGAGCCGGTCATCCATCTGGGCGGCGGCGAGCCGGAGGGCCTTGCGCCGCCATCGGCGATCGAGGCGGGCATCGCGATGCTGCGCACCGGCCAGGTGCGCTATACCCCTGCCACGGGCACGCCGGCCATGAAGGACGCCATCATCGCCTACACCGAGCGCTTCTACGGGCGCCGGCCGGGCCGGGACAACGTCATGGCCAGCGCGGGCGCCAAGCAGGCCATCATGGTGGCGCTGCTGGCTTTGGTCGACCCGGGCGACGAGGTGGTCTTCCCGGTGCCGTACTGGGTCAGCTACCCGGACATGACGCGGCTGGCGGGCGGCGTCCCGGTGCCGGTGCGGCCGGCGGACGGCTCCTTCCAGCCCAGCCTCCGGGACATGGAAGAGGCGCTGACCCTGCGGACCCGGGCCGTGCTGCTGAACAGCCCCAACAACCCGTCAGGCGCGGTGTACGACGAGGAGTTCGTGCGCGGCATGGTGCGGCTCTGCGAGGAGCGCGACATCCACCTGCTGATGGACGACATCTACCACCGGATGGTGTTCGACGGCAACGCGGCGGTCAACTGCTACGCCTGCACCGGGCGGGAGCTGGACGAGGCGCGCATCGTCGTGCTCAACGGCGTGTCCAAGCAGTACGCCATGACCGGCTTCCGCATCGGCTGGGCGGTGGGGCCGGCGGCCCTGATCCGCGCCATGGGCAACATCCAGTCCCACCTGTCGGGCAACCCCAGCGCGCTTTCGCAGCACGCCGCCGTCGCCGCGGTCGCGGACGAGAGGGACTCGGTCCGGGAGCTGTGCACGCACCTGGAGCGGCACCGCAACGTCATGATGGAACTGCTGGCGGGGATCCCCGGTCTGGGCGTGAACGTGCCCGGCGGCACCTTCTACGGCCTCTGCGACTTCAGCCGCTTCGACGCCGACTCGCACCGCCTCTCCGAACACCTGCTGGAGAAGGTGCAGGTGGTCACCGTGCCGGGCGTGGAGTTCGGCATGGAGGGTCACCTGCGCCTGAGCTTCTGCGGGCCCCTGTCGGAGGTGCGCGAGGGCGTGCGCCGCATCGCCTGGCTGCTGGACCCCCACGGCCCGGCGGAACTGGAGGCGGGCGGCCGGGTTTTCCGGCGCTGAGGTGCCGGTCAGCCGCGCCCGTGGCGGATGATGGTGCCCTCGACGGTGTAGATGGTGTCCTCGGCGATGTTCGTGGCCTGGTCGGCCACGCGCTCGAGGTTCTTGGCCACCAGCAGCCAGCAGATCATCTTCTGCGCCTCGCCCGGGCGACGGGTCATCTCGCCGCGCAGCATCTCGCAGAGCTCGCGGTAGTGGGAGTCGACGGCGTCGTCGGCGGCCAGCACCTGGCGGGCCTTGGCCGTGTCCATGGCGATGAGCGACTCCAGCGCGCCGCGCAGCATGGCCTGGGCCTTGTCGCCCATGGCGTGCATGGTTTCGGTGAAGGCCGGCGGCATGGACTCGCCGCCCATGCAATGGCGGCCCGAGGCGATGTTCACCGCCAGGTCGCCGATGCGCTCGAGGTCGTTGTTCATCTTCAGCACCGCGATCACGAAGCGCAGGTCCACGGCCACCGGCTGGTGCAGGGCCAGGATCTTCAGGCACTCCTCCTCGACATTGACCTCGAGGGCGTCGATCTCGCGATCGCGCTCGCGCACCTGGGTCGCCAGGACCGAATCGCTCTCGTGCACGGCCCGCAGGGCCAGCTTCAGGCTCTGCTCCACGAGCGAACTCACGTGGAAGACGTTCTTCTTGAGCTGCTCGATCTCCCTCTGCAGATGGATCTTCACGCCGAAACCTCCCGCGGCAGGTTGATGGTGAAGGTGCTGCCCTTGCCGACCTCGCTCGCGGCGGTCACGTGGCCCCGGTGGGCCTGGGCGATGTGCTTGACGATGGCGAGGCCGAGCCCGGTGCCGCCCATGGTGCGGCTGCGCGCCTTGTCCACGCGGTAGAAGCGTTCGAACACCCGGGGCAGATGCTCCGCCGCGATGCCCGGCCCGCGGTCGTTGACCGCGATGGAAACGGTCTCCGGGCCGGTGGTGCAGGTGATCACGACCGGCGACCCGGGCTGGCTGTACTTCAGGGCGTTGTCCACCAGGTTGCCCACCGCCTGCTCGAGCAGGGCGGCGTTGCAGGCGGCCCGGACCTCGCCGCCGCAGTCCAGGCTCAGCCGCGCGGCGCCGTCGGCGTCCCGTGCCGCCAGGTCGCGCAGCAACCGTTCGAGCAGCGGGCGCACCGGCAGCTCGACCCGCTCGATGCCGCCGCTCTCGGTGTCCTTCTCCAGGCGGGACAGGGCCAGCAGGTCGCTGATGATGGCGTCGAGCCGGTCGGCCTGGCGGCTGATGATGCCCATGAAGCGCCTGGTCTCGGCCGGATCGGCCGGCGGGTGATCCAGCAGGGTCTCGACGAAGCCCTTGATGGAGGTGATGGGCGTCCGGAGCTCGTGGGAGACGTTGGCCACGAAGTCCCGGCGCATGATCTCCAGCCGGCGGAGCCGGGTCACGTCGTTGAGCACCAGCAACGCGCCGATCAGGGCGCCTTCGCCGTCGCGCAGGTCGGTGGCGGTGGCCTGGACGCAGATCTCGGCCCGGTCGCCCAGGCGCACGTCCCGCTCGACGGTCGCGCCGCTGGACAGCGCCTGCTGGACCATGGCGGTCAGGTCCGGATCCCGGGCCGCCTCCTGGATGCTGCGCCCCACCGCCCGCGGCGGCATCTGGCCCAGCAACCGGGCAGCCACCTCGTTCATGCTGATGACGGTCTCGTCCAGGTCCACGGCGATCACGCCCTCGATCATGCTGGACATCACCGCCTCGAGCTCGCGCCGCTGGGCGTCGATGGTCTCGATGCGCCGGCCCAGCTGGTCGGCCATGCGGTTCATGGCGTCGGCCAGGGCCGCGATCTCGGCCGAGTCCGCCTCCCGGGTACGCTGGCCGAGGTCGCCGCGGGCGAAGGCCTCCGCGCCGGCCTGCAGGCGGGCCAGGGCGTTGCGCAGGCGGCGCGAGAGCAGGTAGGCCGTCACGCCCGCCAGCAGGGCCAGCACCAGCCCTGCCAGGGCGATGCGTCCCAGGGCGCCGCGCATCACCTCGGCGAGGGAGGATTCCGAGACGGAGGTGCGTACCACGAAGGGCGTGCCGTCGCCGCCGGCGGCGGCCACCGCGCAGTAGAGGCGCTGGTGGTCCAAGGTCGTGCTGTAGCGCCTGCCGTGGCCGGCCTGCCCCGCCAGGGCGGCGGCGAACTCCGGGCGGTCGGCGTGGTTGTCCATGCGGCCGGGATCCTCCAGGGAGTCGCCCGCCACGCGGCCGTCGGCCAGGATGACCGTGAAGCGCATGCCGGTCATGGCGTGGTAGCGGCGGCAGGTCTCCTGGACCTGCGCCTCGTCGCCGGCGGCCAGGGCCACGGCGAAGGTGCTTACGGTGAGCCGGGCCGCGTGTTCGAGGTTCGCGCCGGTGTCCCGCACCAAGAAGGCCCGCACCGCCTGCCCGGCGAAGCCGGTCACCAGGACGAGGCTGAGCACCAGCACGGCCAGCACGGGGGGAAAGAAGGTCCACAGCAGGCTGCGGCGCTGCATGTCAACCGCCCGTCATCAGGTCAGTCGCCCATCTTGTAGCCGACCCCGCGCACGGTCTGGATCAGGGGGCCCGCGGCGCCGAGCTTGCGGCGCAGGGCGGCCACCTGGACGTCCACCGAGCGGCCGGTCACCGGGTAGTCGTCGCCGTGGACCGAACGCACGATCTGGCTGCGGGTGAACACCCAGCCCGGCCGCGAGGCCAGGAACTGCAGGATGCGGAACTCGGTCCGGGTCAGGTCGACCACCTCGCCGTCCACCCGCACCTCGTGGCGGCCGGGGTGGATCTCCAGGCCTTCGAGGTCCACGACGTCGTCCTCGCGGCGGCGCTGGCCGGTCCCCCGGCGCAGGACGGCCCGGACCCGCGCCAGCAGCACCTTCGGCCGGAAGGGCTTGGTCACGTAGTCGTCGGCCCCGGCCTCGAACCCCGCGACGATGTCCTCCTCCTCGCCCTTGGCCGTGAGCATGATCACCGGGATGCGGGCGGTCCGGGGGTCGGCCTTCAGCCGCCGGCAGACCTCGAGTCCCGACAGGCCCGGCAGCATGAGATCGAGGATCACCAGGTCCGGCTCCGCCTCGCGGGCCTGGACCAGGCCTTCCTCGCCCGTGGCCACGCATTGGGGATCGTAATCGGCGCGCGCGAGATTGTACTCGACCAGTTCCGCGATGTCGGCCTCGTCCTCGACGATCAGGATATGCTCACCCGCCATGACGACTCCCGCGGCCAGGGACATGATCTGCATGATCCGACGGGCACGTTCAGCTTGCCGGTTGATTCGCGCAAGTAAGGAATTTGTAAACGCCACGCCGCCTCCGGGGCGCCCGCGGCCGCAGTGTAAGCGAATTTACACCATTTTTACATGGGTCTGTCATATTGCTTACAGGTGGCGCCTAGCTTTTGGCTCGATTCCCCGGGCCCGGAGCGGCCCCGACACTGGGCTCTGCGCCGAAAGGAACGAGAGAATGCCGAACAAGAACCCGGTCCTGAAAGTCACGGTGGTCTGCGCCCTTGCCCTCCTGGTCGTCTCGGCCGCCTTCGCCGCCGTCGCGGTGGACCCGGCCCTGAAGGGCTACGCCAAGCAGACCGCGGTCTCGGGCAGCCTCAAGAGCATCGGTTCGGACACCATGAACAACCTGATGGCCCTGTGGGCCGAGGGCTTCCGGTCCTTCCACGCGGGCGTCAAGGTCGAGGTCGAGGGCAAGGGCTCGTCCACCGCGCCGGCGGCCCTGATCGCCGGCACCGCCAGCTTCGGCCCCATGAGCCGCGACATGAAGAGCACGGAGATCGACGAGTTCGAGAAGCAGTTCGGCTACAAGCCGACGGGCCTGCGCTCGAGCATCGACATGCTGGCGGTCTACGTGCACAAGGACAACCCGATCGAGGGCCTGACCATGCAGCAGGTGGACGCCGTCTTCGCCAAGAACCGCAAGGGCGGCTACGCGAGCGACATCCGGACCTGGGGCGACCTGGGCCTCGGCGGCGACTGGAAGGACAAGCCCATCAGCCTGTACGGCCGCAACTCGGCCTCCGGCACCTACGGCTACTTCAAGGAGCACGCCCTGTTCAAGGGCGACTTCAAGGACGAGGTCAAGGAGCAGCCGGGCTCCAGCTCCGTGGTCCAGGGCGTGGCCAGCGACAAGTACGCCATCGGCTACAGCGGCATCGGCTACATCACGCCGGACGTGCGTGCGGTGCCCTTGAGCGACGAGACCGGCAAGGTGAGCGAGTTCGTGGCCGCCGAGCCCGAGAACGCCTACAGCGGCGAGTATCCGATGGCCCGCTTCCTCTACCTCTACGTCAACCACAAGCCGGGCAGCAAGCTGGACGACCTGCGGGCCGAGTTCGTGCGTTTCGTGTTCAGCAAGGAGGGCCAGGAGGTCGTCGTCAAGGACGGCTACCTGCCGGTGCCCGCCGCGGTCGCCCGCGAAGAGCTGAAATCGGTCGGCCTGCAGGCCTGGTACTAGGCCCGACCGCATCCGAGAGGGTGGGATGCCCGGCATGGCCCAGGACGCGCAGCAGAGGGGCGGCGGCACCATCACCGGCCGCACCATCCGCCGCAAGCCCAGCAGGCAGGTCCTGCTGGGCGACGCGGTGGCCGGGAAGCTGATCGCTGCCGCCGGGATCGGCGGCATCGCCGCCGTCGCCCTGGTGGGACTGTTCCTGCTGTGGGTGGCCCTGCCGCTGCTTGTGCCCACCGGGATCGAACCCGCGGCGGTGCCGCTGCAGGCGACGGGGGCCGCAGCAGCGGCTCCCGGCGCCGTTATCCTGGGCCAGGGGATGGACGAGTACGCGTCCGTCGTGTGGACCGTGTTCGACGACGGCACCATCGCCCTGCGCAGCCTGGCCGACGGCAAGGCGCTGCCGCCGCTGCACCTGGGGCCGGACGCGTCCCCGACGGCCTTCGCCGCGGCCGGCGGCGAAGGCCACGTGGCCTTCGGTTTCGCCGACGGCAGCATCATGACCGGCGTCCTGGAGTTCTCGACCGCCTACCTGGCGTCCGACGAGGTCCCGGCGGACCTGCAGGACCTCGCCGTGGGCGAGAGGCGCGCCTGGCAGGACGGGCTGGTGGAACTGACGCAGGAACGCCAGTTCCGCCTCCTGCGGCTGGAGCTCGGGCTCGACGAGCGCCTTCCCGTGGGTGACGGCCCGATCCTCGGCCTGGACCTGGTGCATGCGGGCGACGCGGCGACCGTCGTGGCGGTCGATGCGGCCGGGGTCCTGCACGATCGGACGCTCTCCTGGAAGGTGAACATGATGACCGGCGAGCGCCGCGTGCGCACCCGGGGCGGCGACTTCGACCTCGCCGGGCTCGGTGCCGACGCGGACCGCCGGTGGCTGCGGGTCCTGGTCGACGGCACGAGCCGGCGGGTCCTGCTGGTCGCGGGCGACGGCACCGCGCTGCTGCTGGTCCGGGGCGAGGACGGCGCGTTCAGCCTCGCCGGCCGGCAGGACCTCGTCCCGGAGGACGGCGCCGAGTTGAGCGCCATGGTCTGGCTGGGCGGCCGCGGCACCCTCCTGGTCGGCGACACCGGGGGCGGCCTGCACGCCTGGTTCACGGTCCAGGGCGGACCGGGCGAGCCGCCCCTGCTTGTGCGGGCCCACGCCCTGGAGCGCGGGCCGGCGGCGGTGACCGCGCTGGGGGCCTCCTTGCGCACCCGCATCGTTGCCGCCGGCTACCGTGACGGCACGGTACGCCTGTACCACGTGACCTCCGGCCGCCTGCTCGGCTCCGACCGCCGGGAAGGAGCCGGCGTGACGGCGGTGACCATCGCCCCCCGCGAGGACCTGATCCTGGCATCCGGCCAGGGCGGCGCCGCGGCGTGGCGGATCGACGCGCCCCACCCCGAGACCAGCTGGCAGACCCTGTTCCGCCCGGTCTGGTACGAGGGCTATCCCGGACCCGCCCACGTCTGGCAGTCCTCCTCGGGCAGCGACAGCTTCGAACCGAAGTACGGGCTCGTGCCCCTGATCTTCGGCACCCTCAAGGCGACGTTCTACTCCCTGCTGTTCGGGTTGCCGATCGCGCTGCTGGCGGCCATGCACACCGCCGAGTTCCTGCACCGGAAGGTCCGCGCCCGCGTCAAGCCCGTCATCGAGACCATGGCCAGCCTGCCGAGCGTCGTGCTGGGCTTCCTGGGGGCGCTGGTGCTGGCGCCGGCCATCGAGGGCGTGGTCGTGCAGGTGCTCGCGGTGGCGGTCGGGGCGCCGTTCTTCGTCCTGCTGACCGCCCACGGCTGGCAGATGCTGCCGCGCACGGGCGCGGCCCGCCTTGAGCCGTGGCGCCCCGTGGGCGTGCTCTGCGGGCTGGCGGCAGGTGCGGCGGCGATGTGGTCCCTGGGCGCGCCGCTCGAGCGCCTGCTCTTCGCCGGGGACGTCAAGGCGTGGCTGGACGGCCGCGTCGGCTCGGGGATCGGGGGCTGGATCCTGCTGCTGCTGCCGGCGGCGGCGTTCGGGGTCGCCTGGGCCAACGGCCTGTGGGGCGAGGGCCTGCTGCGCCGTCGCGGGCCCGGCTGGACCCCGCTGCGCCTGGCCGTGCTCGATCTCGGCCGCTTCCTCGCGGGCACTGCCGCGGTGGTCGCCTTGGCGGTCTTCCTGGCCTGGATGCTGGACGGCGTGGGCTTCGATCCCCGCGGGTCCGTCTACGGCACCTACGTGCAGCGCAACGCCCTGGTCGTCGGCGTGGTCATGGGTTTCGCCATCATCCCGATCATCTACAGCATCGCCGACGACGCCCTGACCGCGGTGCCGGACCACCTGCGCGCGGCGTCCCTGGGCGCCGGCGCCACCCCCTGGCAGACCCTGGTGCGGGTCGTGGTGCCGCCGGCGGTCAGCGGCCTGTTCTCGGCGGTGATGATCGGCGTGGGCCGGGCCGTCGGCGAGACGATGATCGTGCTGATGGCCGCCGGCAACACGCCCATCCTGGACTTCAACATCTTCAACGGCTTCCGCACCCTCTCGGCCAACCTGGCGGTCGAGCTGCCCGAGGCGGTGCAGAACAGCACCCACTACCGGACCCTGTTCCTGGCCGCGCTGACCCTGTTCGCGATGACCTTCGTCCTGAACACGGTCGCCGAAGTCGTGCGCCTCCATTTCCGCAGGAAAGCGAGCCGCCTGTGAGCCCGCAGGGCGCATCCCGCGGCCGGCGACGGCCGACCGGCAACCGGGCTGCCGCTTCCCTGCTCGCCCGGGGCGAGCCCATGGTCTGGCTGACCGCCACCGGACTGGTCGTCGGCCTGCTCATGGTTGCCGCGCTCGTCGGGTTCGTCTTCTGGCAGGGCATGGTCACCTTCTGGCCCCGGCCGGTGGTCAGGCTCGAGCTGCGCGACGGCACGGTCGTCGTGGGCGAGGTCACCCGCGGCAACCGCTACCGACCGGGCCCGGAGGTGCTGGCGGGCCTGGACGGGGCCGCGCGCGCGGCGGCCGACGGCCAACTGGCGCAGCAGGACGGCCGGCTCCAGCGCCGCCTGGTGCGCACGGGCAACTTCGAGCTGACGGGCGAGCATTTCCGCTGGGTGGACGACTTCGCCGTCGGCCAGCAGGGCGAGAGCCGGCCCGAGTGGGCGCTGGTCTTCGAGCGCGTGGCCTGGGGCCGCTTCTACGGCGAGCCGGTCGCCTTCCTGGCCGACGGCGAGGTCGTCGCGGGTACCGCGGCCGAAGCCTGGCGGCTGTTCGGCGAGCACCACCGGGGCGCGGCCGATCCCCACGCCGACGCCGCCGAGTCCGGCCCCGACTACGCCCTGCGGGTGGCGACCGCCGGCGGCGCCGAGAAGGACCTGCCCCTGGGCACGATCGTGCGGGCCTACGCCGCCAACCAGCTGGACTGGGGCGGGCAGTTGGGCCTGTACCTGGCGCGCTGGGGCGAGTTCCTGTCCGCCGAACCCCGCGAGGCCAACAGCGAGGGCGGCGTCTTCCCGGCCATCTTCGGCACCGTCGTCATGACCCTGGGCATGACGATCCTGGTGGTGCCCTTCGGCGTGATGTCGGCGCTCTATCTGAGGGAGTACGCCAAGGCCGGCGTGCTGACCAGCCTCGTGCGCATCGCCATCAACAACCTGGCCGGCGTGCCCAGCATCGTGTTCGGCGTCTTCGGCCTGGGCTTCTTCTGCTACATCGTCGGCGGCGGCATCGACCAGGCGTTCTTCGGCGACCGCCTGCCCACGCCGACCTTCGGCACCGGCGGCGTCATGTGGGCGTCGCTGACCCTGGCGCTGCTGACCTTGCCGGTGGTGATCGTGGCCACGGAGGAGGCCCTGGCCGCGGTGCCCACCAGCATGCGCGAGGGCTCCTTCGCCTGCGGCGCCACCAAGTGGCAGACCATCCGCCGCGTGGTGATGCCGCGCGCCCTGCCGGGCGTGATGACCGGCGCCATCCTGGCCATGGCCCGCGGTGCCGGCGAGGTGGCACCCCTGATGCTGGTCGGTGCCGTGAAGCTGGCGCCGGACCTGCCGCTGGACGGGACCTGGCCGTTCTTCCATCCGGAGCGCAGTTTCATGCACCTGGGCTTCCACATCTACGACCTGGGCTTCCAGAGCCAGAACTCCGAGGCCGCCAAGCCCATGGTCTTCACCACGACGATGCTGCTGATCGCCATCGTCCTGTTCCTGAACGCCGCGGCCATCTGGTTCCGGTCGCGCCTGGCCCGCAAATTCTCCGGGTCCAAGTTCTGATGGCCCGGGAGGTCGCCATGTCCGCGTCCGACAAGACGGTGAACGGGGCCGAGGCCCTGGAGTTCGCCCCGCCCACCGACCGCCTGGCGGCCATCGCCGCCGGCCAGGTGGTCCCCGCGGACATCCATCCGGAGGTGCTCCGGGAGGAGCACGTCCTGGAGATCCGCGACTTCAGCCTCTGGTACGGGGAGAAGCAGGCCCTCTTCAGCAACTACCTGGCCGTGCCCCGGGGCAAGGTGACCGCCCTGATCGGCCCTTCGGGTTGCGGCAAGAGCACGCTGCTGCGCTCGGTCAACCGCATGAACGACCTGATCGACACGGTGCGCATCACCGGCGACATGGTCCTGGGCCAGGACAGCGTCTACGGCCGGGGCGTGGACGTGATCGAGCTGCGCCGGCGCATGGGCATGGTCTTCCAGAAGTCGAACCCGTTCCCCATGAGCATCCGCGACAACGTGACCTACGCGCTGCAGATCAACGGCGAGCGCAACCGCGCCGTCCTGAACGAGGTCTGCGAGAAGGCCCTGCGCGGCGCGGCGCTCTGGGACGAGGTCAAGGAGCGCCTGGACGAGAACGCGCTGGGCCTGTCCGGCGGGCAGCAGCAGCGCCTTTGCATCGCCCGGGCCATCGCCGCCGAACCGGAGATGCTGCTGATGGACGAGCCCTGCAGCGCCCTCGATCCCATCGCCACGACCCGGGTGGAGGAACTGATCCTGCGCCTGCGCGGGGACTACACCGTGCTGATCGTCACCCACAACATGCAGC
>JACZKN010000045.1 GCA_014859985.1 Candidatus Krumholzibacteriia bacterium
GGTCACGGTCTTCCTGCCGCGCCGTCGGCCCCGCCCGCGTCGGCCAGGCGCGGCAGGAAGACCGTGACCACCGTGCCCCGGCCGGGCTCGCTCGAGATGCGGATGTCGCCGCCGTGGGTGGTGACGATGCCGTGCACCACCGACAGGCCCAGTCCGGTGCCCTTGCCCACGTCCTTGGTGGTGAAGAAGGGGTCGAAGAGCCGGGCCATGGTCCGCCGGTCCATGCCGCAACCCGTGTCGTCCACGGTGATCGCCACCAGTTCGCGGTCCGCCAGGGCGGGCGGCAGTCCGGGCGTCGCCCCGGCGGGCACCCGCCGCACCGCGATGCCCAGGGTGCCGCCGTCGCTTTCCATGGCGTGGAAGGCGTTGGTCGCCAGGTTCAGCAGCAGCTGGCTGAACTGCGAGGGGTCGGCGACGATCATCCCGGCGTCCGGTTCGACCACCACCTCCAGGGTGATGGACGCCGGCAGCGTCGGCCGCAGCAGATCGGCCGCGTCCTGCACCACCGCCGCCGCCGCCATCGGTCGCGCCTCCTGCTCCTCGCGGCGGCTGAACAGCAGGATGCGCCGCACCAGCTCCTCGCCCCGGCGCGCGGCCTTCAGCACCCGGTCCAGGTCGCGGGCCAGCACCGAGTCGGCGGGGGCGTCCTCCCGGGCCAGGGTCGTGAAGCCCAGGATGGCCTGCAGGATGTTGTTGAAGTCGTGGGCGATGCCGCCGGCCAGGGCGCCGAGGGCTTCCATCTTCTGGGCCTGGCGCAGCTGGATTTCGGCGAGTTCGTTGGTCCGGCGGGACTGCAGGATGGGCGCCAGGTAGCCCGCCAGGGACTCGACGAACGCGCGGTCCGACGCCCGGTAGGCCTCGGACCGGTCGGCGACCACCAGCACCCCGATCACCTGCTCCCGGGTCGAGATCGGCACCGCGACGGCGCCGCGGAGGCTGCGCCCGCAGCCGTCCAGGTCCAGGCGCCCCGGTTCGATCTCCGCGTGGTCCAGGCGCGCCACCCGCGCGATCAGGGGGGCCAGCCGCTCGGCCGGCACCAGGCCCGTATCGGAGACCGGCAGGGCCGCGGCCACCCTCATGTCGCCGTCGGGATCGAAGGTGCCCAGCATCCCGGCCGGACTGCCGGTGGCCGAGCAGACCAGGGCCAGCACGTCCCGGTAGATGCCGGGTCCCGAACCGGTCAGGAAGGTCTCGGCCAGGCGGTTGCGCACCTCCAGGGCCAGTTCGGCCTCCTTGCGGTCGGTGATGTCGCGGTGGGTGCCGGTCATGCGCACGGGTTCGCCGCCGCCGCCGCGCCGCACCACCTTGCCCCGGTCCAGCACCCAGATGTAGTGGCCCCGGGCGTGGCGCAGGCGCACCTCCGTCTCGTAGACGGGCACGTCCCCGCGCAGGTGGGCCGCCAGCAGCGACCGGGCCCGCGGCGCATCGTCCGGGTGGATGAGCCGATCCCAGGTGGACTGGTCCGGCGGGACGTCCTGCGGTTCCAGCCCGAGCATGGCCGCCCAGGACCGGCTGTACACCATGCGCCCGGAGGGGAGGTCCCAGTCCCAGACCCCGTCCTGGGCCGCATCGAGGGCCAGGCTCAGGCGCTCCCGGTCGGCCATCAGGTCCCGCCGCGTCTCCACGTCGGCGGTGATGTCGCGGAACACCGTCATCACCGCGTCGCGGCCCCGGAAGCGGACCGGCGCGCTCCGGGCCAGCACGTCGGCGACGCCGAACTCGCGGGCATTTCGGAACAGCAACCAGTCCTGCCACAGCGCGACGGCAGGGAGCGCGAGCAACAACGCGAACAGCAGGGCGATGCCGTAGCGCACGATGCG
>JACZKN010000363.1 GCA_014859985.1 Candidatus Krumholzibacteriia bacterium
GCGCGTGCAGTGCGACGCCGTCATCGACAGGCCCGGCAAGCGCACCACCGCCACCATCGCTCCTTGCACCCGCCGCGAGGTCCTGGCCCGCGACCGCCATCGCTGCCGGGCGCCGGGCTGCGGGCGCCGACGCTTCCTCGAGGTCCACCACGTCACGCCGCGCTCGGCCGGCGGCACCAACGCCACCGCGAACCTGATCACCTTGTGCGGGTCCTGCCACCGTCTGTGGCACGAACGGCGGCTGCCGGCGCCGTCCGCGGGCGACGAGGCGCCGGGCTAGGGTCTCGTGCCCCGCTCCGCCACGAACCCCACGATCCGCGCGATCTCGGCCGGGTCCAGGCCGGGGTGGGTCGGCAGGTTGATCACTTCGCGGCTGGCGCGTTCGGCCTCGGGGCACGAGCCCGGGCGGTAGGCCGCCTGCTCCCAGCGCGTGAGGTTCGGGTGCACCGGCGCCAGGAACCAGTCGCCCAGCTCGACCCGCGCCGCGCGGGCGGCGGCCAGCAGGGCGTCCTTGTTGCCCACGCGCAGGGGATAGCGCAGCCACACCGGGTCGCAGCCCGCCGGGACGTGGGCCAGGGGCAGGTGATGGCGCTCCAGCTCGCGTTCGATCAGCGCCGCGTTCGTGCGGCGGGTGGCCGCCGCCATTGCGGCCTGGTCCAGCAGCCGGGCCAGGGTGCGCTCCTGCAGGGGGCCCATGCGGCGGCGGTAGTCGTCGGGCATGCGGCAGTCCAGTTCCGCGCCGGTGGACGAGCCGATCACCAGGCCCAGGCGGCCCAGGGTGCGGTACAGGCCCTGCAGCCCCCAGAACAGGCGCGGACGGTAAAGCACGCGATAGGCCAGGTACTGGGCCTGCAGGCGCAGGCCGGCCAGGGCGCCGGGCCGGGGGTAGCGGGCGGCCACGGCGCTGACGGCGGCGGCTAATTCGGGATCGACGATCTCCGCCCAGCCGCCCAGGCCCGTGGTCACGGGCTTGGACCACTGGCTGGAGAAGAACGCCGCGTCGCCCAGGGTGCCCACGGGCCGGCCCTGCCAGCGCGAGCCCAGGGCGTGGCAGGCGTCCTCGATCACCAGCAGGCCGTGGGCGCGGGCGAAGGCCCCGATCCGGTCGATGTCCGCGGGCAGGCCGTAGGTGTGCTGGACGATCACCGCGCGCAGGCGGTCCGGGGACCAGGTGCGGCCGCAGCCGGCCTCGAGCGCCGCGGGGTCCAGGTTGAAGGTGGCCGGGTCGATGTCCGCGTACACCGGTTCGGCGCCGCGGTAAAGCACCGCGTTGGGCACCACCACGCAGGTGTAGCCCGGCAGCAGCACCTGGTGGCCCTGGCCGATGCCGGCCGCCTCCAGGATCGCGTGCAGGGCCACGCGGCCCTTGAAGAAGGGGATGCGCACCGTGGTGCTCATGTGTCGGTTCCCGGCATCGTGTAGCCGTGGCGGGCCAGCAGAGGGGAACACACCCGGGCGATGATCGCCTTGTCCGCCGCCGGCAGCGAATGCAGGGCCTTGCCCACGCTGCCGCCGCGCACGCCGGCGCAGGCGGTGGCCACGGCGCGCGGGTCGGCGTCCGCGCCCAGGAAGGCCAGGATCCGCGCCAGCTCGGCCGCCGGGGCGGCCACGAAGTCCTCGTAACGGACCACGTGCACCCGCCGGGGATCGATGGCCGCCAGGTCCTCGTCGGTGCGCTCGACGCAGCGGCGCCACTGGCGGGCCGACAGCTCGGCCAGCGGCAGGTCCCGGGGCAGGTCGCGCATGCCGGCGAACACCGGTCCCCACACGGCCAGCCGCCGGTCGCCGGCCGAGAGCCGGCGCAGGCGGTTCAGCAGGTAGCGTCCCGCGTAGTAGGGAAGGTCGCCGGCGGGCACCCAGCGGGCCTTGGCCAACGAATAGCGCAGGTCGAAGCCCGAGCGCCAGCGCAGCATGGCCGAGGCGGCGGCGTCCATGCCGTGGCGCACGATCACCAGGAAGCGCGCGTCCGGCAGGACCTCGTCCACGAAGCGCACCCGCAGCGCGTTGGCGCAGGTCTTCTCAACGACCCTGGCGCCGCCGCGGCCGCCCAGGTGGTCGAATTCCCGGCGGATGAAGGCCCGCACCGCGGGCCGGGCCATCTCCCGGGTGAACTCGTCGTCGGGGTGGGCGCGGTTGCCGTGGCGCCAGACGTAGGGGATCTCGTCGCAGGGCCAGGTGACGAAGCCGGGCGACGCGGTCAGCACGTCCCGCAGCATGTTGGTGCCCGAGCGGGCGGCGCCGATGATCACCACCGGGGAGGGCACCTAGCGCCCCCCGCCCGCGGCGCGCGCGATGCCGGTCACGGCCTCCACCACGTCGGCCACGTCCGCGTCGGTCAACGTCGGGTTCAGGGGGATGGTGACCAGGCGCTCGGATTCGGCCAGCGCCACCGGGAAGTCGCCGGCCCGGTAGCCGTACTTCTCGCGGTAGTAGGTGAACGTGTGCACCGGGATGAAGTGCACCGAGGTGCCGATGTTGCGGGCGCGCATCTCCTCGATGAAGCGGTCGCGGTCCAGGCCCGCGCGCAGGCGCAGCGGGTACAGGTGCCAGGCGCTCTCGCAGCCGGGGCGCTCGACGGGCAGGTCGAAGGCTTCCAGGGGCGCCAGCTGCGCCGTGTAGGTGGCGGCCACCTCGCGCCGGCGCGCCTGCATGGCGTCCAGCCGCTTCAGCTGCACCAGGCCCAGGGCCGCCTGGATGTCCGTCAGGTTGTACTTGAAGCCGGGCATCACCACGTCGTAGCGCCAGGAGCCGCCCTGGGCGTTGCGCTTCCAGGCGTCCTTGTCCATGCCGTGCAGGCCGGCCACCTGGGCGCGCTCGATGTAGGCGGGCGGGCCGGTCAAGAGGCCCCCCTCGGCGGTGGTCAGGTTCTTGGTGGCGTAGAAGGAGAAGCAGACCGGGTTGTCCGTGCTGCCCACCAGCTGGCCCCGGTAGCGGGTGGGCAGGGCGTGGGCCGCGTCCTCGACCAGCACCAGGCCGTGGCGCCGGCAGGTGGCGCGCAGGGGGTCCAGGTCCGCCGGGTGGCCGCCGTAGTGCACCGCGATCACCGCCCGGGTGCGGGGCGTGACGGCCGCCTCGACCAGGGCCGGGTCCAGGCACAGGGTGTCCGGCTCGACGTCCACCAGCACCGGGCGGGCGCCCACGTGCTCGACCACCGCGGCGGTGGAGGTGAAGGTCAGGGTCGAGGTGATGACCTCGTCGCCGGGCCCGATGCCCTCCAGGACCAGGGCAAGATGCAACGCCGCGGTGCAGCTGCTCAAGGCCAGGGCCCCCGGGGCGCCCAGGTAGGCGGCCATCTCCTGCTCGAAGCGCCGGACCTTCGGGCCGGTGGTGATCCAGGCCGAGCGCAGGGTGTCGACGACCTCGGCCACTTCGGCCTCGGTCAAGGACGGGGGACTGAAGGGCAGGAACTCGGAGCGCATGGTCGGGGATCCTTCCGCGGAAGCCGGTGCAAAGGCGCCGCCGGTAGGGGCGAGCGGGGCCCGGGGCCGAGCATAGCCCGTGGTAACACGTTGTCCAATATGAAATCCCCTGCCGGTCGCCGCCAGAATTCTCCTGTACAGCCCCGGCGGCGGAACCTATTATTCGGCGGGGGTCACGTCCCGCTGCCGTTGTTTCTGGCACGGAAATGGTATCCGGGAGGAACGCGCCCCCCGGGGGCGCGCAGTGGAGGAGCCAGCGGATGCTCAAGCGGACCATCGACATCGTCGGTTCGGCGGCGGGACTCATCGTGCTCTCGCCGCTTTTCCTCGTGATGGCGGCCGCCGTCAAGCTGACCAGCCCCGGCCCGGTTTTCTACCGCCAGGCGCGCCTGGCCCGGGGCGGCCGCGAGTTCCGCATCATCAAGTTCCGCTCCATGGTCGACGGCGCCGAGCACCGGGGTGCCCGCGTCACCCGCGCCGGCGACGCCCGTGTCACCCGCGTGGGGGCGTACCTGCGCCGGCACAAGCTGGACGAGCTGCCCCAGCTGCTGAACGTGCTGGTGGGCGACATGTCCCTGGTGGGTCCGCGGCCCGAGGTGCCCGAGTTCGTGGCCCACTACCCCGAGGAATTCGCCCGCGTGCTGAGCGTGCGGCCGGGCGTCACCCACCGGGCGACCCAGCTGTTCCGCAACGAGGAGGATCTGCTGGCCCGGGCGGCCGAGCCCCGCAGCTTCTACGTGGAGCGCATCCTGCCGCGCAAGCTGGCCATCTACCTGACCGACCTCGACCGCACCTCGGTGCTGGACGACCTGCGCACCATCCTCGACACCGTCTTGAACCGCACCGTCGCCATCGAACTGGAATTCGTGGCGGGGGGCGTCCAGCCCTCGCGGGGCCAGAACGCCGCCGGCCGGCCTGCCGCCGCGCCCACGGCCGTACCCGAGCGCCGGACCGCGGCCGGATCCCTGCGCTGACCCTACCTCGACTCATATAAAGAATACCGGTACATTTCTTGATGACTGTTCCCCCAAGGGTTACTTTCGGTCGGGGCGCGCGGGTGGGAGCCAGGAGGGCGGAGGGACTCGGTGCGCCGAGGCGGGAGGAACAAACCTAGGTCACAAAAGGATTTGGGCGGCTGGCCACCGGGCCGGCCTCGACCTCGGGGTTAATGCCATCGTAACACCTATGCGTGAACCGGCCGGGCGGGCTGCACGGCTCCGCCAGATCATCGACCACGTCCTGGATGATCATACGACCTTGGCCCGGCTGGTGCGCCGCCACCGGCGGCTGGCCTGCGCCGCGGTTTGCGCCGCGGTCAGCCTCGCCGCCTTCTGGGGGGCGTTCCTGCTGCGCTTCGAGATGTCTCCCCTGGATGGACCGTCCGGCGGCTGGGACCACTGGTTCTGGCGCAGCGCCCTTCTGGTCGTGGCCGTGCGCACGGCCGCCTTCCTGGCCCTGGGCCTGCACCGCACCACCTGGCGCTACGCAGCGGCCCGGGACGTGGTGCCGCTGGGGTTCGGCACCGTGCTGGGCAGCCTGATCCTCGTGCCGGCCCTGCTGCTGCTCTGGCAGGGGGCATTTCCGCGCAGCGTGCTGGCCATGGACGCGGTGCTGTGCTTCCTGCTGCTGGCCGGGGCCCGCTTCGGCTACCGGCTGCTGCGGGAACTGCTGGTCGGCGTGCCCACGGCCGGCGCCGTCCCGGTCATCGTGGTGGGGGCCGGCTCGGCCGGCAACCTGGTGGTGCGGGCCATGCACACCGGCGCCGCGGGCGGGCTGCGGCCCGTGGCCATCCTCGACGACGATCCCCTGAAGCAGGGCACCAGCCTGCAGGGCGTGCCCGTGGCTGGCGGCATCCCCGACGTGGAAGCCGTGGCCCGCCGCACCGGCGCCCGGGCCATCGTGCTCGCCCTGCCGACGGCCTCCACCAGCCAGATCTACCGGGCGGTGCAGCTGTGCCGGACGACCGGCCTGCCCCTGAAGACCACGCCCGACCTGGCCCGCTTCCTGGAGGGCAGCCATGGGGCGCCCCCCATCCACGACTTCCGCCTGGAGGACCTGCTGCACCGCCGGCCCCTGCGGCCGGACAACCCGGCCATCGGCGGCTTCCTGGCCGGCCGCACGGTGCTGATCACCGGCGCCGCGGGCAGCATCGGCAGCGAGCTGTGCCGCCAGATCGCCGCCCAGGGCGCCGGGCGCCTGGTCTGCCTGGACAAGGACGAGAACGGCCTGTTCCGCCTGGAGCAGCAGCTGGCCCGGGCGGGGGTCGGCACCCCGGCCGCCTTCGTGCTGGGGGACATCCGCGACCGGACCCACCTGCACCAGGTCTTTGCCCGCTGGCGGCCCGCCATCGTCTTCCACGCGGCTGCGTACAAGCACGTGCCCCTGCTGCAGCACCACCCGGTCGAGGCCGTCCTGAACAACGTCCTGGGCACCCGCACCGTCGCCGACCTGGCCGCCGAGCACGGGGTGGGGGACTTCGTGCTGATCTCCACCGACAAGGCCGTCAACCCCTCCAGCGTGATGGGGGCCACCAAGCGCATCGCCGAGCGGATCGTGCGCACACGGAACCTGGGCAGCGCCACCCGCTTCAGCGTCATCCGCTTCGGCAACGTGCTGGGCAGCAACGGCAGCGTGGTGGAGCTGTTCCAGGAGCAGATCCGCCGGGGCGGGCCGGTCACGGTCACCCACCCGGACATCGAGCGTTACTTCATGACGATCCCCGAAGCCGTTCACCTGGTGTTGTTTGCGGCCACCATGGGCGGCATGGGTGAGACCTTCATCCTGGACATGGGCCGCCCGGTGCGGATCGCCGAGCTGGCCGCCCAGATGATCCGCCTGTCGGGCCTGGTGCCCGGGGTGGACGTGGCTATCGAGTACACGGGCCTGCGCCCGGGGGAGAAGCTGACCGAGGAGCTGTGGACCGACCGCGAACGGCCCGCGCCTACCGCCCACCCCGGCATCCTGCGGGCGCCGGGCCAGGAGGGGCTGGATCCCCACGAGCTGCGCCAGCTGGAGAAACTGGTCGCGGCGGCCCAGGCCCGGGACCTGGACGGCTGCTGGCGCTACCTGCTGCGCCTGGTCCCGACGTTCCAGGGCCGCACCGCCGGGGCGGCGGCCGTGCCGCCGGACCGGCCCGTGCCGGCCAAGGTGCTG
>JACZKN010000364.1 GCA_014859985.1 Candidatus Krumholzibacteriia bacterium
GTCATGGGCCGGTGGCTGCGACGCCCGCGGCCGGTGCGCGGTCCCCGGTCGCCACGGCCTCGCGGACCGGTGCCGCGACCGCCGCCAGCTGGGCCTCGAACCAGGTCAGGTCGATGGCGGCGTTCACGCACATGCGTTCCATGCCGGCCAGGGGCGCCAGCAGGGCGGGATACTCCGGGACGCTGCGCAGGGCCTTGACGAGGCGGTCGTGGCAGGCGGTGGCGATGATCAGGTCGGGACGTTCGGCGCGGGCCATGGCGAAGGCCACGTGGCTGCGGAAGGCCACCAGGGCCCGGACCCCGTAGCGGTCGCACAGGCGCGCGATGCCCCCCAACTGGCAGTCGCCGCATTCGCGGCACAGGGCCAGGTCCGCCTTCACGTCGGCGCAGCAGCCGTGCATCTTCACGCAACGGGGCAGGATCAGCAGCACGGTGGCGGCCGGCCGGCCGCGCAGGTGCCGCCGGACCCGCCGGTTCTGGACCCGGACCAGCCCCTCGACGAAGCGCTCCTCCCAGCGGGGCACCGGGCGCAGCAGCCGGCGGACCGCCGCCACGGACGCCACGTACGCCCGGGACTGCCACGGCGAACGCCAGCTCATCGCGGTATCCGGCTCATGGTCGTCCTTCCTGCAGCCAGCGCCGCCGGATCTCGAAGGCGATCAGCCCGAAGCTGACCGCCACGTTGAGCGAGGTCTTGGCACCCGCCATGGGAATCGCCACGATCGTGTCGGCCAGGGCCAGCACCGTGCTACCCACGCCCCTGACCTCGTGGCCGACGACGAAGCACAGGGGGAAGCTCCAGCCGCACCCCTGCCAGTCCGCTGCGCCGGGCGCCTGCTCCACCGCGACCACGCGGACGCCCGCGGCCCGCAGGTGCCCGACCGCCGCCGCAGGGTCGGCCCAGTAGTCCCAGGGCACGGTGCGCGTGGCCCCGAGGGCGGTCTTCTCCATGTCCGGCCGCGGCGGCGTCGCCGTCATGCCCGCAAGATACAGTCCCGCCAGCCCGGCCGCATCGGCGGTACGGAACATGGAGCCCACGTTCCAGACGCTGCGGACGTTGTCCAGCAGGCCGTAGACGGGCATGCGGCCTCCGGTCCGGCTACCCAACGGTTGTGCCTCCTAAATTGTGTCCGGGGCCTTGGGCCCCCTCATTCTTGAGTCTTTATGACCGAAGTTGAACTATCATGCCCGCCTGGGGCCGATGCCCGGGCCGGACACAATTTTCGAGGCACAACTCGGGGAATGCAACATGTATCCGGGACCAAGCTTAGGGTAAACCGCGCCCCCGTCCCGCCGATATCTCCCCGGTACGTCCACTCACCCGCTGTCCAAGGATGCCGCACCGTCCATGAAGCGCCAAACCGTCAGCCTGTGCCTGATCGCCCGGGACGAGGAAGCCCGCATCGGGACGGCCCTGAAGTCCGTCCTGGCCCTGGTGGACGAGGTCATCGTCATCGACACCGGCTCCCGGGACAACTCGCGCATCATCGCCGAGGGCTACGGCGGGCGGGTCGTGGACCTGCCTTGGACCGACGACTTCGCCGCCGCCCGCAACGCGGCCCTGGCCGAGGCGGCCAGCGACTGGGTGCTGGTCCTGGACGCGGACGAGTACCTGCAGCCGGTCCGACCGGTCGAGTTCCAGCGGCTGCTGCACGACCCGACCGCCGCGGGCTACCGGCTGCGCATCGTCAGCCCCCGGGAGGAGACCGGGCCCGAGGGCCGCAGCCAGGTCCGGCTGTTCCGCAACGATCCCCGGGTGCGCTACGAGTTCCCCATCCACGAGCAGGTGGCGCCGTCGCTGGAGGCCTGGGCCCGCGACCAGGGGCTGCACGTCTTCGACGCCCAGCTGGCGGTGGTCCACGAAGGCAACGATCCGGACCGCCGCACGCGCAGCCGCGAGCGCTCGCTGCGCATCCTGCGCAAGGCCGTCGAGACCCATCCGGGCGAGGCCTACTTCCCCTACCGTCTGGGTTGCGAGGGCCTGGTGCGCCTGGACGACGAGGTGCTGCCGGTGGCGGGGCTGGAGGAGGCCCTGGCGCATCTGCACACCGCCTGGTGCCGGTTGGACCGGCGCCCGCCGGCTGAGGTGCGGAGGCTGACCTGGGTGCCGGACCTCGGGGCCCGCATCGTCTCGGGACTGCTGGCCCAGGAGCGCTGCACGGAGGCCCAGCGCGTGGCCGCGCAGGTGCGGACGATCTTCCCCGACCACCCGGCGGTGCTGCTGCAGGCGGCCGCCGCCGGCACCCGCGACCTGCAGCAGAACCACGGCCGCCTGCCCGCCGACGGGGTGCGCCGCCGTCTGGACGAAGTGCGCGCCGACCTGCTGCGCCTGCGGGCGGGTGAGGCCGCCGCCTCCCTCGCGGGCGTGGACAGGCGCGTCCGCGACCTGTATCCTCTGCGCTATCTCGGCGAGCTGGCCTTGCTGGAAGGCAAGGTCGGCGAGGCCGTCGGGCAGTTCGAGCAGGCCCTGGAACTGGATCCCGCCTACTCCTACGCCTGGCTCGGGATGGCCGAGTGTTCGCGCTTCGCCGGGGATCGCAAGCGCGCCATGAAGCTGTACCTGCGCACGGTCACCGAGAGCGAGTGGAACCACCGGGCCTGGTTCCGGGGCTGCGACCTGATGGTCGAGATGGGCTTCCACGACAACGCGGCCAGCTGGCGCCGCAGCGTCGTGGAGCGCTTCCCCGAGCATCCGCAGGCCAGGGCCGCCAGGGCCGCGGACCTGGCCGCCGGCAGCGGCGCTCCGCAGACGGTAGCCGGCTGAGGCGACCAACCCGCCGTCGGTACCGCCGGAACCGCCGCGATCGCCACCACAACCGCCAGGAGCCGCCGATGACCGGTCCCACCGGATTTTCCGCCGCGTCCGCCGCCGGGCAGGCCCCCGCGCCCAGCCGCCGGGTCTTCACCAACCGCAACCTGCGCATGACCTCGATCGCGGCCATGGGTTTCGACATGGACCACACGCTGGCCGTGTACGACACGGACAACTTCAACCGCCTGTGCTTCGAACTGGCCATCGACCGCCTGGTCAGGGACAAGGGCTATCCGGAGGCGGTGCGCAGCGTCCGCTGGGACCCGGCCGCGGCCATCCGCGGCCTGCTCGTCGACAAGCGCCTGGGCAACCTGCTGAAGGTCGACGCCCACGGCCACATCACCCGCGTGCGCCACGGCTTCCGCTTCCTGGAGAAGGAAGAGCGGCGCAACCTCTACCCCAGGGGCCGCATCCGCATCGGCAGCGGCCGCTACCGCATCTTCGACACCCTGTTCGACCTGCCCGAGGGCTCGCTCTACGCGTCCATCATCGACCTGGCGGAGCACGGGGCGCTGGACCTGGGCCGCTCGCGGCGCGCCCTCTTCGACGACATCCGCGAGACCGTCGACACCCTGCATGCCGACGGTTCCCTGAAGTCGCGCATCGTCGCGGACCTGGACCGCTACTTCCTGCGCGACCCGGATCTCGTGTCCACCCTGCGGCGCCACCGCGAGGTCGGCACGAAGCTCTTCCTGCTGACGAACTCGGAGGCGGACTACACCGCCGCGGTGATGGATCACCTGGTGGGCGGACCGCGCGGTTCGTGGGAGGACCTCTTCGACCTGGTGGTGTGTTTCGCGCGCAAGCCCGGCTTCTTCGTGGCCCGCGGGCCGGGGCAGCCGGTGCCGGCGGGGGAGATCCCGCGCATGCCGAACCTGCGCGGCATCTGCTACGTGGGCGGCGACGCCTTCTTCCTGGAGCGGAAACTCGGCTGCCGCGGCGACGGGATCCTCTACTGGGGCGACCACACCTACGGCGACATCCTGCGCAGCAAGCAGTCCGTCGGCTGGCGCACGGCGATGATCGTGCCGGAGGTGGAGGAGGAGATCGAGGCGCTGACACCGCTGGCGGGGCGGCGCCGCGAGTTGGCCGCGGTGGAGGAACTGCTGGAGGAACTGGTGCTCGAGCAGGACCACCTGGCCGCCGCCGGCGCCGACCAGGGCGTGCGCGAGGACCTGGAACGCCGCCTGGGCGAGGCCCTGGGCCAGCGGGCCCGCCTGCAGCGCCAGCTGCGCGCAGTGCTCAACCCCCACTGGGAGTCGCTGTTCCGCGAGGGCCGCGCCGCCAGCCGCTTCGGCCGGCAGATCATGGAATTCTCTTGTATCTACACGTCGCGGGTGAGTAACCTGCTCAAGTATCCGGCGGACAAGTTCTTCGCGCGGCCGGTGGAGGTGCTGCCCCACGAGCGCTGGGGCCTGCCCGAGCGCTGACCTCCAGCCAGGGAGACGCCATGTTCGGTTCGAAGACCGTCCTCGTCGTGGGCACCGGCACCATCGGCGAGCCGCTGATCGGCCTGCTCTGCCACTTCAAGGCCCAGCTCGGCATCGACGAGGTGCTGTTCCACAAGCGGACGCCGCTGCTGAACGACCGCGCCAAGGTCCTGAACCTCCTGCGGCGGGGGGCGCGCCTGGTGGCCGACGCCGAATCCGTCGCCGGCTTCGAGCAGCTGGGCCTGCGGGTGGACGCGGAGACCGAGGCGGCCCTGGGGGCGGCCCGCGTCGTGGTGGACTGCACGCCGTCGGGCCGGGAGATGAAGGAGCGCTGGTACGAGCGGCACGAGGACGACACCGACCTCTTCATCGCCCAGGGCAACCAGTTCGGCTTCGGCAGGCCCTACGCCCGCGGCATCAACGACGAGGTGCTGGTCGCGGGGCGGGAGAAGTACCTGCAGGTGGTCAGCTGCAACACCCACAACCTGTCGGTGCTGATCAAGATCCTGGGCCTGGGGGACCGGGGGCCGGAGAACCTGGTGGAAGGGCGCTTCGTCTGCATGCGCCGCGCCAACGACATCAGCGAGGACGGGAAATTCGTGCCCAGCCCCCAGGTGGGCGCACACAAGGTGGAGCGCTTCGGCACCCACCACGCGCGTGACGCGTGGCACCTGTTCCGCACCAAGGGCGAGCAGTACGACCTGAACCTGTTCAGCTCGGCGCTGCGCCTCAACAGCCAGCTGATGCACGTGATCCACTACCACCTGAAGGTCCGCGAGCCGGTCACGCGCGACGAACTCGTGGCGCGGCTCGCGGCGGACGACCGCATCGCCGTCACCTACAAGACGACGGCCAACAGCATCTTCTCCTTCGGGCGGGACCACGGATTCTGCGGCCGCATCCTCAACCATTCGGTGATCCCCGTCGAGACCCTGCACGTGGACGCCGCGGGCACCGGTATCACCGGCTGCAGCTTCACGCCCCAGGACGGGAACAGCCTGCTCAGTTCGGTGGCGGCGACGGTGTGGGGACTCTATCCGGAGACCTACGACAAGATCGTGCAGTGCCTGCGGCCGTACTTCTTCCGGGAAGTCTAGCCGGGCCCGCGGCCTACGGCGCGCCCTCGCGCGCGGCCACCTGCTGCTCCAGCTCCGCCGCGGCGGCGCGGGCGGGGAAGTCCGCATCGGCCTTGGCCACGCTCCACGCGAGCTGGTCCAGGGCCTGGCGCGCCTCGCCCACCCGGCCCAGGTCCAGGAAGCAGCGCACCGCCAGCACCAGCACGTTCAGGGAGCGGGGATTGGCCGCGAGGATGGGCTCGATCACGGCCAGGGCCTCGGCGGGCCGCTCGTCCGCCCGCAGCGCCGTGGCCAGGCGGTAGCGGTCGAACCAGGTCTCGTGGAAGGGCCGCTCGCCGTCGATGAGGTCCACGACGCGCTGCCACAGCCGGGCCGCCGTCGCCGGGTCGTCGGCCACGTCGGCGACCAGGGCGTCGAATTGCCGGTCCGCGTAGTCGATGTGCAGCCGCGACTCGAGGCTCTTGCCGTAGATCTCGCCGCTGCGCCAGACCCCCAGGCAGGAGTCCATCACGGCCTGGCCCTCCTGCGCCCTGCCCGCGTAGGCCAGCCCCATGGCCCGGTAGAACCCCGTGGTGGCGTCGTCGGGGTAGCGGGCCACGATCCCGGCGGTCAGCTGCCGCAGTTCGTCCTCCAGGCCGTTGACCACGTAGGTGCCCACCATCTCGCGGTCGACGTGCTTCTCCAGTTCGCTGCCGGCGACCAGGCCGCGCACCTTCTCCAGGATCTCCCGGCCCGTGCGGATCTGCCCGCGCGCCAGGTAGACGCGCCCCAGGTTGATCATCGAATGGAAGAAATCGGGCTGCATCTTCAGGGCGGCGCGGAATTCCTCCTCCGCCTCCTCGTAGCGGCCGATGGTCATCAGGACCTCGCCCAGGGAGTCGTGGGGGTTGGCCAGGTCCGGCGCCAGGAAGGCGTACTTCTGCATGTACTCGATGGCCTGGTCGTAGTCGCCCCGGTGCAGCTCGAGGTAGCCCAGCATGTTGTAGCTGTTGGCGAAGCTGGGCTCGATCTCCAGGATGCGCAGCCAGGCCTGCTCCTGGGCCTCGAGGTCGCCCTCGCGCTGGGTCTCGCCCGCCTGGGCCACCAGCACGTGGATGTTGCGGGGCATCTCCTGCTTGAGCCGGTCCAGCAGCGAGTCGCGCAGGGCGAAGGCCCGCGAGCCCATGAACGAACTGAGGCGCAGCTCGGCCAGCATGCGGCGGTCATCGTCGGCGATCAGCAGCGCCAGGCTGTCGGCCCGGGCCAGTTCGGCCTTGTACTCGGCGCTGCGGCCCAGCCGGGCCAGGGCCATGGCGCGGGCGATGGCCGCCTCGGCCAGGGAGGGGTCCAGCTCCAGGGCGCGGCCGAGCTTGTCGACGGCGGCCTCCAGGCGAAAGGCGTTGGCGTCCTCGGTGCCTTCGGTGCAGAGCAGGGCAGCCTCGGGGTCGGCGGACAGGGCCGTGCCCCCGCCCTCGCCACCGGTCAGCACCACGCCCAGGCCGATCAGCAGCAGGGCGGCCAGCAGGCCCATGATCATCCACTTCACGCGCGTTCCTCCGGGCAGGGTCCTGCCGGGGGACCCGGCCACCGCCTGGGGGCCGGGAACACCGGTTCCTGTTCGTTACGCCGCTTGCCGGCCCCGGGTTGCACCGGTGGCCGGAAATCTTCCGGTTCCTCAGGGTCCGCCCGCTTCGGCCAGCACCTCGACGGCCTCGGCGGCGATCTTCACGCACACCATGGTGATGTCGTCGTCGGCGTCCTTGCGGCCGCTGAAGTCCCGCAGCCGCCGGTGCACCTCGGCGAAGATGTCCCCCGCGGGCGCGTGGCTGTGCGCCCGCAGCAGGTCGTTCAGGCGGTCCTCGCCGTAGTCCTCGTCGCCGTCGCGGCCCTTGGTTTCAGTCAGGCCGTCGGTGTACATGAACAGCAGGTCGCCCGGTTCCAGCTGCACCTCCTCCTCCTCGTAGGTGCCGAAGTCGAAGGCGCCCAGGGGCAGGCCGCCCTTCTCCAGCAGCTGCACGGTCCCGTCGGCCCGCATGATCACCGGGGCGTTGTGGCCGCCGGAACTGTAGCGCAGCCGCCGGGTGACGGGATCGAACAGGGCCAGGAAGAGGGTGGCGAAGTGCTGCGGATCGGTGCTGGCGTGGATCTGCTTGTTGATGCGCGCGAGCACCTCGGCCGGCGACTCGCAGGTGTCGCACTGGGCCCGCAGCGCGGCCTGGATGTTCGAGGCCAGGATGGAGGCGGGCATGCCCTTGCCGCTGACGTCGGCGATGACGATGCCCAGGCGCCCGTCCTCCCGCTCGATCACGTCGTAGTAGTCGCCCGAGACCAGCTTGCTCGAGATGTTGACCGCCTCGATCTCGATGCCCGTGTAGGAGGGGATCCGGCGCGGCAGCAGCCGGGCCTGGATCTGGCGGGCCATGGCCATCTCCTCCTCGAGCTTCTGCTTGGCCACCTCCTCCTCGTAGAGGCGCGCGTTCTCCACCTGCAGCGCTACCTGGCCGGCGACGATGGTCAAAAGCTGCAGCTCGTACACGGCCCAGTCCTCGTCCCCGGGGTGGCCCGGCAGGGCCAGCAGGCCCACCAGGCGGCCCTGGGCCACCAGCGGCACCACCAGCTGGACCCCGTGCTCGACCAGGACGAACTGTTCCCGGGCGCGGGCCTTCAGTTCGGCCTGCTCCCGGGTGATGGTCTGGCGCATCTCGATCTCGAAGGCGTCGCCGGGGTCGGCCCAGAAGGGCTCGCTCTGCTGCTCGAGCAGCGGGGCCAGGGCGGCCAGATGCAGGCGTTCGGGCCAGGCG
>JACZKN010000365.1 GCA_014859985.1 Candidatus Krumholzibacteriia bacterium
GGCAAGCTCGCCGGCGTGGCCGGGCCGCTGGTGTTCGGGCTGGTGAGCCAGGCCACCGGCACCGGGCGGCTGGGCATCCTGGCCCTGGTGGCCTTCTTCGCCGTGGGCGGCGCGTTGCTGCTGACGGTGGACGTGGCGGCCAGCGCCAGCTCGCGGAAGAACGGCGGGAACATGGCGGCCATCACCGTGGTGGCGAAGGCCGAGTTCGCCCAGTCGTACAGGCACCAGGCGCGCGCGGCGCGGGCAGGGGCCTTCACCGCGGCTCCGGCTTGAGCGCACGGGTGGCCAAGAGGGTGGGCATGTGCGCGCTGGCGAGGTCCTGGTCCTGCGGCCCGAAGCGGTCCTCGTAGAAGCCGACGAGCACGAAGCCCGCGGCCAGCTGGCCGCCGACCAGGTCCTCCAGCGTGTGGCTCCACTCCAGGGGCCAGCCCCGCTCCCTGGCCGCGGCCAGGTCCGCCTCGTCCAGGTGGTCGGCATCGGCGTGGGGCAGGGACCAGCGCACCTCCAGCACGCGGTCCCGGTCGGCGCGCTCCCAGTCGAAGACGTAGTGGGCGGGGTTCATCATGCCGGCCAGCAGGGCGCCGCCGGGCCGCAGGACCCGGAAGCACTCCCGCCACACCGGCTGGACGTCCGGCACGAAGCAGTTGGCCACCGGATGGAAGACCAGGTCGAAGCTGGCGTCGGCGAAGCAACCGAGGTCGGCCATGTCCCCGGCGACGGTCACCAGGTCGAGCCCGTCGCGGGCCGCCACCTCCCGGTCGCGCCCGAGCTGGGCGGGGGAGTTGTCCAGGACGGTGACCCGCGCGCCGGCGGCGGCCAGCACCGGCCCCTGCTGGCCGCCGCCGGCGGCCAGGGCCAGCAGGTCGCAGGAAAGATCGGCGGGGAACCAGGGCCGGGGCACGGGCCGGGTCGGCGTCAGCAGCACGGACCAGTCGCCCCGGCGGGCGGCGGCGATCACGTCCGGCCCCACGGGCACGGTCCACCGGTCGCCGACCTTCGCCTTGCGGTTCCAGGCGTCCCGGTTGTGGGCAAGGTGATCCACCGCGTCACCAGTAGTAGTAGATGCCGGCCTGGGGCGTGACCTTGGTCTCGCCGTTGTCGCCGTTGTGCATGAAGTTCCCCTCGAACTGGAGCGACCAGCGCCGGCCCCGCAGCAGCTCCACCCCCACGCCGAAGCCGTAGTTCCAGTGGGACTCCTGGTCCCACAGGTCGGCCCCGTCGCGGGTGCCGGTCTTCTCCTTGTCGTAGAAGTAGCCGGCGCCGCCGGCCAGGTACAGGCGCAGGGTCCGGTCCTGGCGCAGGATGTAGTTGAGCTCGAGGCCGAGGTTGTGCCGCCTGCGGTCGGTCGTGTGCCAAAGTCCGCCTGCGGTCTGCAGATACAGCCACCACTTCACAGGCAGCCGGAAGGCCAGGCCATGGCCGCCGATGCGCCCGTAGTGCAGGCCGAGGGCGCTGAGCAGGGGATCGGCGGTGTCGTTCCAGTCGGGCGCCGGCCCCTGCTGCGCGACCGCGAAGGTCGGGGTGCCCATGACGATGATGGCAGCGAGGACCGGGGCCAGGGCGGCGGCCACGGCGTGGCGTCGGTTGGTCTGCATCGCTCCGTCTTTCATTCGGATCAGCATCCTGCCAAGCCCGGATCGTCGGCGCCCACGGTGCGGCGCGTGGTCATTGTGCCCCATGCCGGCGGGGGTGGCAACGGAAACCGCGGACCGCCGCACCCTAAAAAATCCGCAAAAAACGCGATTTTTTCGTGCCCAAACGGCGCGCGGTGCGCTAGATTCCCGCCGTGCATGGAAGCGGCGCGCTTCCGCGGGCACCAACCAAGGAGGATGAGGAAACATGGCGAAGAAGACCAAGAAGAAGGCCGCGGCCAAGAAGGCCCCGGCGAAGAAGACCGCCAAGAAGGCTCCGGTGAAGGCCGCCGCGTCGAACAAGCCGCCGACCAAGTCGGAGGTCTACCGCGCGATTGCCGACAAGACGGGCCTGGCCCGCAAGGACGTCGTGGGCGTGTGCGACGCGCTGAACGACATCATGACCGGCTCGGTCAAGAAGTACGGCTCGTTCAATTACATGGGCCTGCTGAAGCTGACGCTGGTGAAGAAGCCGGCGGTCAAGGGCGGCAAGCTGGTCAAGAACCCGTTCACGGGCGAGATGGTCAAGCAGAAGGCCCGTCCGGCCTCCCGTTCGGTGCGCGTGCGCCCGATGAAGGCCATCAAGGACGCGCTCTAGGCCGCCCTTCGGCGATCCCGAGCGGCGATCCCGAGCGGCGATCCCGAGCGGCGATCCCGAGCGGCGATCCCGAGCGGCGATCCCGAGCGACGATCCCGAGCGGCGATCCCGAGCGACGATCACGGCCCCCGCGCACGCCCGCGCGGGGGCCGTTCGCCTGCGCGGCCGCGGCGCCGTCAGAAGCGCACGCGCAGCACATCCTTGAGCGCAAGTCCGCCCACGAGGGAGAACACCCCCAGCGCCACCAGCCAGTGGACCCGGACCGGACCGTAGGCCAGCCGCCGTCCCGGCAGCGAGACCGAGACCGCGGCCACCGGCTGGCCTACGGTCCGGTCCGGGTCCACTGGCTGGTGGCGCTGGGGG
>JACZKN010000366.1 GCA_014859985.1 Candidatus Krumholzibacteriia bacterium
CCCCTGGACGCCGTCATCGACACCACCCCGGCCTGGACCCCGGTGACCGCCGCGCTGCGCCACCTGGCCCCGGGCGGCCGCCTGGTGATCAACGCCATCGGCAAGGAGGACGGCGACCGCGCGGCGCCGCAGGGCCTGGACTACGCGCGCGATCTCTGGCACGTGAGGCGCTGGCCCGGCGCACGGCGGCCACGGTGGCGATCGGCACCTGGGAGGACCTCCAAAAGCTGTACGAGGGCGCGGGCGGCTTCGCCCACTGCCACTGGTGCGGCGACGGCGCCTGCGAGACGGCGATCCAGGAGAAGACCAAGGTCACCATCAGGAACCTGCCGTTCGGGCGGGACGAGACGCCGGGGACGTGCGTGCACTGCGGGAAGGACAGCATCGGGAGGGTGGTGTTCGCGCAGGCGTACTAGGCGCGGCGCCGACGCTCTGTAGACAGCCCGGCACCCGGGGGGTGGCGGGCCGTTCTTGTATCTGGTGGTGGATGCCCTGTCGGGTTGGGGGCCGAGGTGGCTCCGAGCGGATTGACTGCGGGGGTTCGATCGCCTAGAGTCGTCCAGGGATCGGCGAAGGGGTCCCGTAACGGCGAGTATCGAGCGGATAACCGAATCATGGCCGGATATCCGCATCTGGATTGCTGATATCGGGGATACGCGGAACAACAGAATTACAAGTTAGGAACGTTCTGAATCTTTGGAGTGCGTTATGAAACGCGTATTTCAGCGCTTCACGATATGCTTTTGGGTCTTGTGCCTTGCGTCCTGCGGGGACGATTCGACCAATGAACCCGACGAGCATACATGGAGCGTCACCTACCGGGCAACCAACGAGACCATTGAAGACATCATCGTTGGGCTTTCGGGGCCGGCGGTGACAGGGGTGACCTCCGTCGAATTTGCGATACAGGCCGGTGAAACGATTGAGTTGCTGAATTACGATGCACTATTGCCGTCGGGGCCCGAAGTAGAAGACGATTTCTGGTGTGTGTCTGTACTTCTTGGATTTGATCGAACCCTTGTTCAGCAGTTGTGTCCGGTCTCCAGCGAACAATGGGAGCCGGGAAGCTCGAATAGTTATCAGGCAGATTTTCGGTTGATCATCACAGAGGCCGACCTGGAACCGATCGAGGATCTATGTCCTAGGCTGGCCGGAGTCGTTTTTGAAAGTGAGACTGGGCAAGCTATAGTCGGGGCCACAGTTGATTATCATGGTGAGGGCCGTTTCTTCCTCACGACGAACGCCAGCGGCCGGTATTTGTTCTATCTTCCGGAGGGCCCCCTTCAAGGGGTTTTGGAGGTCAGTGGACAGGGCTATCATTCGGTAGAGCATACGCTTCCGGAAGGCGTCTCCGGGAATAGTTCTGGACTCTATCGGCTTGATTTTGGGCTCATGAGGGATGGGGGATGAGCTCCTAACAGGAGCTTCCACCTGACAAAGCCGCTCGTCACGCACCTGGCTTGCGCCAGGTCCGCGCCGACCGACTTTGCAGGTGAAGCCAACGTTAGAGGATGAGATTTTTTTGGTTGCTGTCTATTGCTTCCTGCCTAAGCTCCACTCTCACGCCGTGCCCTTAAGGACCAAACTCTTGCGGCCGCGGAGCGCCTCCCATCTGGCCTGGTTCTTTCTGTGCCCTCGCGCCCAGCATGCTCTGAAGTCTTCGTCTGGTCCGGCTATCGGCTCGGCCGCAAGGCCGGCCCCCGCCGCACTTTTAGACCGGCGTCTGCACTCGGCTATGACCAGATCGGCGCCTACCACTACGGCGGGGACCGGGTGCTGACGCCGCTTGACGCCTTCGACGCCGTCGTTCACCTGGACGGGACACACCCCACAGTGCCGCTGGAAGCGCCGGATTGAGGATCGACGAGGTCCGGCTCGCGGTCGGAGTCCCGATCGGCGCGCAGTCCGTCAGCACGGCAAGGCGCACCGCCTCCTGTTGGTGGAGGCTTTGGGCCGCGGAGAGATGGGAGCGGAGCAACGGAGCGGCCGGGGCTGGCGCCATCGGGTCCCGGCCTTCCGCAATGGAATCGAGACAAGGTGGTGAAGCATGAGGATCGGATCCAGCTGCGCTGTTTGCGTCATCCTTGGCCTTTTGGCGTCCTTCTCCCTGGCGGGTAGCGCTGAACGGTACCAACTGAAGCGAATCACCGATGACCCCGCCCAGGACGGGTTTCCCTCGTGGTCCCCGGACGGAAAGCACATCGTCTTTTCCCGCAATGGCGGCGAGGATGCCCCGGAGAAGACGGGCCTGTGGCTGGTGTCGCCGGACGGAGGCGAGCCGCACCAGTTGGCGACCATCATCGCCGAGCATCCCGATTGGTCGCCCGACGGCCGATACATCGCTTTCGACGGGGATTTCGGGAACTGCATCCAGCTGGTGGCGGCGTCGGGCGGGACTCCCATCCGCATCGTTCCGGAATCTATCCCGGTGCGCAGGGGTGGACAGCCCAAGTGGTCTCCGGATGGTTCTCGCATCGCGTTCAAGGAGGGGCACAACCTCTGGGTGCTTGATGTCCCGACCGGCCGGTTCGATAAGATCTTCAGCGACCAGGGCAAGCTGCCCATCCCGGCCTGCTGGTCGCACGATGGCAGGGAGATCTACCTCTACCTACGCGACGCCGAGAGTCATGACGCGACGATCTCAGCAGTCTCGGCGACCGGAGCGGGCATACGGCGCGTGACGCTTGAGGAGGCATCCGTGTACCGTTACGCGGACCTGTCGCCGGATGGCTCGCTGTTGGCGGTCGTTTGGTGCCAGGGGCGGGACTGCGACCTGTGGATCATGTCCCCCACGGGCGGCAACCGCGTGCAGATCACGGCCCACCCGAGCTACGATGACGGGCCGTCCTGGTCCCCCGACGGGAAGAGGATCGCCTTCGTGAGCACGCGATCCGGCAGCTTCGATATCTGGACGGTGGAAGTGGACGCCGAACAAGTGCGGCGGGACCTGGCGGCACAAGCCCGCTAGCCCGGTCGACTGTCGCCGGCCGGCCGACCGCCTTGACCCCCGTCCGCGCGCGTCTCTATACTGATGACCGGAAGGAGGTGCGCCCATGACACGAAGCCGACAATGCCCGCTCATCGCGGGCCTGATCCTTTCCCTGCTCCTGGTGGGCTGCTCGGACGGCGGGACGTCCGATCCGACGCCGGCGGGCGAGGTCGAGTTCACCGGCGAGGCCGGGATCGTCGTCCGCGACGGCCGGCCGGTCGCCGAGCACACCTATCTGATCATCAACGGCCTGGCGACCGATCTGCACTACACGGCGCTGGTCGAGCCCTGGACGATCCGCGACGACGACGGCAACGAGCATGTCATCGCATGGGTGGGCCTGCCGATCGCGCCCGAGCCGTTCGCCGAGGTCGTCGAGGCCGGGGGTTCGATGCCGCTGACGTGGTCGTGGGACGGGACGGTGCTGGGGCCGGATGACGCGCCGACGCCGGCGCCGGCCGGGCGCTACACGGTCACGCGGCGGCTCGAGTACCGGGTCGACCCGGACCAGGAGCCCACGCGCGAGCTGGCCTGCGAGGTCACGTTCGATTGGCCGGGTCCCTGACCGGAAGCCGCGCAGGTCGCGGCGATGGAGCGCCACGAGGCCGACCTCTACCGGCGCTACCGGGACTGGTTCAGCTACGGTTTCTACGTGGCCCGCCGGCGTCGGATCGGACGTCCCGCCGTCC
>JACZKN010000367.1 GCA_014859985.1 Candidatus Krumholzibacteriia bacterium
CGGTGAAGCGGACCCGGGCGCCTTCGGTCCAGTTCTCGAAGGCCAGGTGGTTGGGCGCGGCGAAGGTGAAGTCGCCGTGGACGTCGAGCACGGCCCCGGCCGCGGCGAGGTCGAGCTTGGCGCCCGTCGCGGCGAAGGTCAAGCTGCGGCACGCGCCGGCCCCGGCCAGGCCGACGACGTGGCCGTCGGCGATGAGCACGTCGTCGGCGGTGGTGGGCACCGTGCCGGTCGACCAGGTGGCGCCGTCGCTCCAGTCGCCCGAGGCCACGGAGGTCATGCTGGCGACCGGAAAGACCTGCAGCACGGCCTGGGTCAGCTTGGCCCGGTTCTGCTCCGTGTCGCGCAGGCGCGAGAAGGCCTGCTCGATGTGGATGAAGCGGCCCGTCGCCGTCGCCGCGGGCGTGCCACAGGGGTCGGCGCTGCCGTTGAGCAGCCGCCCCTGGGTGTTGGTGGTGGCGATGAGCTTGTCCCAGTCGAGGTCCAGGTGGGCGACCTTGGCCGTCAGCGTCGGGTCGATCGCCAGCAGGGCGTCGCGCATCAGCACCGTGTAATCGGGACCGCCGGGGGTCGCGCGGGTCCCGTTGCTCATGATCAGGTAGGGGTCGACCTCGCCCATGGCGAAGCCGTGGTTCTGCAGGATGACCAGCCCCGGGACGACCGCCAGCAGCTCCTCGGTGGCGACCTGGAAGACCGAGCTGACCACGTGGGCCATGTCGCTGTAGCGGTAGGGCTCGTAGTTGTCCGAGCAGACCGCGGAGGTGCCGTCGCAGGGCGAGTAGGACAGGCCGTTGCAGCGGTGGGTCCCGGACACGAAGAAGGCCCGGGCGCCGGCGTCACGGTAGGTGCGGACGCCCTGGTAGCCGGTGTTGGAGTCGAAGCGCGGGTGCGGGCTCTGGATCGCCAGGAAAGGGCGCCTGGGCGCCGGGTTGAACACGTAGGTGCCCCAGTACCGGGAGGTGGCCCCGGCGGCCCGTTCCAGGATGACGTGATCGGTCGGCGCGACCGTGGTGGTGTCGGTGAAGAGCACCACCCGGTACTCGCGGGAGGCGGCCTTCGTGTGGGCGCCCGCGTAGTCGCCGGCGTGGATGTCCGCGAAGATCTCCCGGAAGAGCGCCCGCGACGTATCGTTCGGCTGCAGGTACTGGCCGCCGTCGTAGGAGGAAGGCATGGCGCCGATGATGGCGTCGACGCGCTCGACGAGGCTGCCGGCGGCCGTCTCCTGCGCCACCGCGGGCAGGGACGACAGCAGGACCGCCAGCAGGATCGGAACCAGGAGACGGATCCGGATGCGGGTCGTCGACGGCATGCGTTTCATGGATACCTTTCTTGGCTGTCCCGACAGTGGCCCGGCCGCCGTGGGGCGGCGGCCGGGCCCGTGTTCGCCTTGCGTCTTGCCGGCCGCGCCTACTTGGCGAGCGTGACCTTCATGGTCTGCCGGCCGCCGTCGGCGGTCGTCAGGCGCACCAGGTAGATGCCCGAGGCGGCCCGGCCGCCGCGCTCGTCGCGGCCGTCCCAGCTCACCTCGTGCGTGCCCGCCGGCAGCGCCCCCACC
>JACZKN010000368.1 GCA_014859985.1 Candidatus Krumholzibacteriia bacterium
GTCCAGGGCCGTGCGCACCGCCGACGCCTCCATGCGCGCCGTGCGGGACAGGGGGTGGGCGTCGGGGCCGCGGCGGCCCGCTTCCAGGAGCTGCCGGGTGCGGGCGGCCACCGCCTCGCCGTCCTCGCAGTGGAGCATGACCACCAGGTCCAGCTCCGCAGCCGCGGCCATGGCCGGGGCCAGGTCCCGCTCCGCCAGGCCGATGGTGTCCAGGTAGGCCATGTACATCTTCACCGAGCGCAGGCCGTAGTGGTCGGCGGTCTCGGCCAACTCCCGGGCGGTGTCCCGGCGCCAGGCCGTGACGCTGGCGTGCAGGGCGTAGTCGCAGGCGCCGGCGGCGGCCTGCTGCAGCCGGGTCTCGGTGGCGGTGGCCAGGGATTCGTCGCGGCCCGGGGTGACGAAGTCGATGACCGTGGTGGTGCCGCCGGCCAGCGCCGCCCGGGTGCCGGACACGAAGTCGTCCGCCGTCACGACGTCCGCCGAGGGCAGGGCGAAGTGCACGTGGGGATCGATGCCGCCGGGCGCCAGCAACAGGCCCTGGCCGTCGATCAGCGCGGCGCCGTGGCGGGTGGCCAGGGCGGCGGGGTCCTCGCCGCCCAGGTCCGCAGGCAGCACCTGGGCGATGCGGCCGTTTTCGGTGCGCAGGGCGCCGGGAGCGAGGCCCTCGCCGGTCGCGAGGGTCACGTTCACGATGAGCCAGCGGTCCACGGCGCAGCCTCCTTCTACAGCTTGGCCAGCACGCCGGTCTCGGCGTTGAACTCGGCGATCATCTCGTCCCAGCGGGCGGGCTGGGCGAAGACGCGCTCCCACACCGCGGGATCCGCCCAGAGGGCGTTCAGGTCGGCCAGTTCGTGCTGCTGCTGCTCGATCCAGGTGTAGTACTTCAGGTTGTGGATGGCCTGGCGCTCGGGGTAGGTCAACTCCTTGAAGTGGTCGGTGCGCTGGCCGAGCAGGCAGGCGTCCAGGTCGCGGCCCGCCCGGCGCTCGTCGTAGGCGCCGCGGGCGGCCGTCAGCTCGGCCAGGCGCGAGCCATACAGGTCTGCCGCGTCGGTGGCCAGGGTCACGATCACGTCGTCGCCCGTGAGCTCGAACCAGCGCGCCGTCTTGATGGCCGCCAGCACGTTGCCGATGCCCGAGATGCCGATCAGCGGCAGGGCCGCGACCACCTCGGCGGGCACGCCTTCGCCTGCCAGCAGCGCGTGCCCGGCCGGCTCGTTGAACAGGCGCAAGAGGCGCATGCAGTCCTCGTCGTCGACGGCCGCCACGCAGTCGGTGTTGCGCACGTTGTGGATCCAGGGCACGTGCTTGTCGCCGATGCCCTCGATGCGGTGGCCGCCGAACCCGTTGCGCAGCAGGGTGGGGCACTGCAGGGCCTCGGCGGCCACGACCTTCACGTGGGGGGCCAGTGGGCGCAGGTAGTCGCCGGCGGCGATGGTGCCGGCGCTGCCGGTGGACGATACGTACGCCGCCAGCCGCGCGCCGCCCGTGGCGGCGAAGGTCTCGGCCGCCGCGGGCCCGGTCACGGCGTGGTGCCACACCGCGTTGCCGAACTCGGCGAACTGGTTGAAGATCACCACGTCGCTGCGGGTGCGGCGCAGTTCCCAGCACTTGTCGTAGATCTCCTTGACGTTGGACTCGCAGCCGGGGGTGGCGATGATCTCGGCGCCGACGGTCTTGAGCCACGCGAAGCGCTCGCGGCTCATCTCCTCGGGCAGGATGGCGATGCTGTGGCAGTCCATCAGGTAGGAGTCGAAGGCGCCGCCGCGGCAGTAGTTGCCCGTGGACGGCCAGGCGGCCTTGTGCCGGGTGGGGTCGAAGCCGCCGCTGATGATCGCCGGCGCCAGGCAGCCGTACGCCGCGCCCACCTTGTGGGCCCCGGTGGGGAACCACTTGCCGATCATCAGCACGATGCGCGCGTCCACGCCGGTCAGCGCCCGCGGCAGCTCCAGGATGTTGACCGGGCCGTAGAGGCCGCCCGACTCCTGGGGCTCGTTGTGCCAGGTGATGCGGAACAGGTTCAAGGGATCGAGGTCCCACAGGCCGATCGACCGCAGCCGCGCCTTGACCGCGTCGGGCACCAGCCCGGGGTCGCGCATCTGGGCGAAGGTGGGCAGCACGATGCCGCGCTCGCGGTAGCGGGCCACGGCGTTGGCGCGGGAGGCGGGATCCAGGACGCGGTCGATGATGGGGATCATGGTCGTGCTCCGTCTTGGCCGATCGCTCCGGAATCGTCCGGGATACTATCCCGGAGGCGATCCCAGAGGCGGCGGGCCTGTTCGCGGCAGAACCGCAGGGTGTCGTCTTCGTCGATGGTGGTCAGGCGGCCGTCGTCCAGGACCACTCGCCCGCCGGCGATGACCGTGCGCACGTGGCGCGCGCCCAGGCCGAACAGGGCGTGGCCCAGGAAGTTCTGCTCGTCCAGGGGCGTGGGCGGACCGTAGGCCAGGACCACCAGGTCGTCGGGCCGGGCGGCGGCCGGGTGGCAGGTCTCGAGGTAGCGGCGGTTGTTCCCCAGGGCGCGCCACGCCTCTGCCGGCGTCAGGCCCCCGTGCTCGCGCCCGGCCAGGTAGGCCGCCTGCAGGGCGCGCAGCATGTCCCCGTGCATCCCGTCGGTGCCCAGCAGCAGGCGGTCGGGGTCCAGGCCGTCCGGACGGAACGCGCCCACGGCGTTGTTCTGGTTGCTCTCGGTGTTGACGGCGACCCAGGCGCCGGAGGCGGCGATCAGCGCGCGCTCGTGGTCGTCCACGTGCAGGCAGTGGGAAAGGATGGTGCCGGGCAGGTCCAGGGCGCCCGCCCGCTGCAGGCGCTCGACCACGCGGCAGCCGTGGACGGCCAGGCAGCGCTCCTGGTCGATCAGGTCCTCGGCCACGTGCAGGTGCAGGCCCGTGCCGTGGCGGCGGGCCAGGGCAACCGCCTGGGCCAACAGCGGGTCGCCCACGGTGAACGAGGCGTGCAGGCCCACCAGGCCCGGGCGGCCGGCGGCCAGCCAGCGCTCCGTCTCGGCCAAACCCGCGGCCGCGGCCGCGGGCCCGTCCCGGTCCGACAGCTCGGCGCAGAGCACGTGGGCCAGGCCCAC
>JACZKN010000369.1 GCA_014859985.1 Candidatus Krumholzibacteriia bacterium
AACCCGCTTCGAAGGATCTTCCGCATCCGGCGCGAGGTCCTTGTCGGTCACATCCTTCGGGGTCCACTGCCAGGCGCTGGCGGGGCTCTTCGTCAGTTCCCACTCATGTCCGAACAGCATGTCGAAATAGCCCATGTCCCACCGGGTCGGGTTCGGCGTCCAAGGACCTTCGAGGCCGCTGCCGATGGCATCAGACCCCTTGCCGCTGCCGAAGCTGCTCTTCCAGCCGAGGCCCTGCTCTTCGATGCCGGCGGCTTCAGGTTCAGGACCGACAAGGGTGGCATCGCCGGCACCGTGGCATTTGCCGAACGTGTGTCCGCCGGCGGTGAGCGCGACTGTCTCCTCGTCGTTCATGGCCATGCGCGCGAAGGTCTCGCGGATGTCGCGGCCCGACGCGACCGGGTCCGGCTCGCCGTTCGGCCCCTCCGGGTTCACATAGATCAGGCCCATCTGCACGGCGGCGAGAGGATTCTCGAGGTCCCGATCGCCGGAATAGCGCTCGGCGCCCAGCCACTCGCCCTCGGTTCCCCAGTAGATGTCCTCTTCCGGCTCCCAGACGTCCTCGCGCCCGCCGGCGAAGCCGAAGGTCGGCAACCCCATCGACTCGATGGCGCAGTTACCGGCGAGGATCATCAGGTCTGCCCAGGAGATCTTGCTGCCGTACTTCTGTTTGATCGGCCAGAGCAGGCGGCGCGCCTTGTCGAGGTTCACGTTGTCGGGCCAGCTGTTCAAGGGCGCCAGGCGCTGGGAGCCGGACCCCGCGCCGCCGCGCCCGTCGCCCAGGCGGTAGGTGCCGGCGCTGTGCCAGGCCATCCGGATGAAGAGCCCCCCGTAATGGCCCCAATCGGCCGGCCACCAGTCCTGGGAGTCGGTCATCAGGGCGTAGAGGTCGTTCTTGACGGCCTTCAGGTCGAGCTTAGCGAACTCCTTGGCGTAGTCGAAGGACCTGCCCATCGGGTTGCCCAGGGGCGAGTGCTGGTGGAGGATCCTGAGGTTCAGCTGGTTCGGCCACCAGTCCCGGTTCGACGTGCCGCCGCCGGCGACCGGCCGGCTCCCGTGCCCGGTGACTGGGCATTTGCCCTCGTTGCTCATCGTCGTACCCCTTTCCGTGCGGATGCGGGTGGGTCGCTCGGACATTTGTGATAACCTAGACTTGGTCCAGACATGGATCAAGTAGAATTTTGGATCTTGTAGACTTGATGATTGCGCTCTGCCGGCGGGGGCCCTATCGTCGGGGCATGACGGACCACCAGGGCATCAGCGATCTGTTGCAGGAGCGCGGCATCCAGCCCTCGGCGCAGCGGGTCGCCATCGCCCGCCACGTGCTGCGCACCGACGGGCACCCCACCGCCGACGAGGTGCTGGCCCAGGTGCGCCGCAGCTTCCCCATGGTCTCGCGGGCCACGGTCTACAACACGCTGAAGCTGTTCGTGGCGAAGGGCCTGCTGCGGACCTGCCAGTTCGAGGGGGGCGTCACCGTCTACGACGCCAACGTCGGCCGGCACCACCATTTCATCGATGCGGCGACCGGCGAGATCCACGACGTGCCCTGGGAGGCCCTGGACGTGCGCGGGGCCGAGGAACTGGCGGGGTTCCAGGTGGATTCGTGGATGGTGGTCATGCGGGGGCGGCGGCGGGACGATCCGGGAGCATGACCCTTCCGGGAGACGCCGGAGATTTGCCCCGCCGTCCGGATATGCCCTATACTGATCCCCCGGCGACCAGCCGGGCAATCAATCACCGGGGCATGTGGAGGGAGTCTCCCATGAGAGGTATCCATGCCGGCGCCGTTTGCGGCGCCCTCTTCCTGTTGCTGGCCGCGGCCGCAGCGGCCCAACCGGAGCTTGCCGTGACCGTCACTGCGCCCGAGCCCACGCCGCCGTTCGCCTTCGCCGGTACCGGTGGCGAGCCTGTCGAATTGGCCATCAGCAGCGGCGAGGCCGTGAGCTTCGTCTGGTCCACCGCCGCCGCCGCGGAGTACCGCATCGGCTGGAATCTCGTCGACCCCGACGATCCGAACGACCCCGGCTGGCTCGCGCCAGGGTACGATCCGGCCCTCGTCTCCCACACCGGCCCTGTCTTCGTCGAGGGCGTGTTCACGTTCACGGTCTCGGCCCGGGACCAGGGCGGCGAGACCAGGGGCGTGTTCCTGCTCACCTACATGGCCGGCGTGCCGACGCGCGCCGTGGGTTGGGGCGCGCTGCACGCCGCGTACGGGTCGGCGGCGCCCTAGGCCGGCGAATCGCTGGGGAACCGCCGGGTCGCCGCGTCCTGCAGCTTGCGCACGGCCTGTCCGGGCCGCAGTCCTCGGCCAGCACCTTGACCTGGAAATCGTGGTCGATGAGGATGCCGGGCGGCTCGCCAACCATGGTGGTGGTCATCGCCCCGCCCAGGGCCTCCACGTCGGCTTGCCGGGTCCGGGGTTCCTGCCGGGGAGATCGCCGATCACGCCGAGCATCGGGGGCGAAGCCGCCGTGAGGCAAGCGGAGAGGACCGGAGCCGTCCGGTGGTGGGGACCGGGGCGTGAACGTGCTATGCTGCCGGGACAGGCGGCGGCCGCCGCCCCACCCATGCCGGGGAGGTCCGCCCATGAAGCCCAAGGTGCGAGGCGCATGAACTTCGACCTGGACGAGACCCTGGCCCTGCTCGCGCGCACGCCGGCGACGTTGCGCGCCCTGTTGTCGGGGCTGCCCGAGCCTTGGCTGCGCTGCGACGAGGGCCCCGGAACCTGGAGCCCCTTCGCCGTGGCGAGCCACCTGGCCGACAGCGAACTGACCGGATGGGTCGCGCGGGCGAAGGTCGTCCTGGGCCGCGAAGGCGACGGACGCTTCGCGCCCGTCGATCGCAACGCCCACCTGCAGCGCAACCGCGACCGCAGGCTGGACGAGGTGCTGGACGAGTTCGCGGCGCGGCGCGAGGCCAACCTCGCCGAGCTGCGGGCGCTGGGCATCACGGCCGCCGACCTGGTCCGCACCGCCGAGCACCCGGAACTGGGCACCGTGACCCTGGCCCAGCTCCTGGCCACCTGGTGTGTCCACGACCTGGGCCACCTGGCCCAGGTCGCGCGGGTGATGAGCAAGCGCTACGGCCGGGACGTCGGCCCGTGGGAGAAGTACCTGTCGGTCCTGCACCGCTGACGGAGCGCCGCCGCCATGCTCGACCTGCTGATCATCCTGGCGTACTTCGTGGTGATCATGGCCATCGGCGTGGTCTCGCGCACGCGGTCCGGCGCGACGGCCGAGGAGTTCTTCATCTCGGGCCGGCGCCTGCGCTGGCCGTCGATCGCGCTCTCGACCATCGCCACCAACATCCACGCCGGGCACTTCCTGGGCATCGCCGGCAGCGCCTACCTGTACGGCCTGGCCCAGGCGAACCTGGAGATCAACGCGGTGTTCGGGCTGCTGCTGGCGGCGTTCGTATTCGTGCCGCTGTACCTGAAGCAGCGGGTGGTGACCATCACCCAGTTCTTCGAGGCGCGCTTCGGGGCGAAGGTCGCCACCACCTATTCGCTGCTGACGATGGTGCTGTACGGCTTCCTCTACCTGGGCACGGCCCTGTTCTGGGGCGCGTACGCGGCGGACGCCCTGTTCCCGGCCCAGACGGCGCTCATCCACCCCGATCCGGCGACGCGGGTCATGATCATGATGGTGGCCCTGGGCGTGTTCTCGGCGGCCTACACCTGGCTGGGCGGGCTGACCGCGGTGGTGCGGACCGACGCCGTGCAGTTCGTGCTGCTGCTGGGGGGCGGCCTGGTGCTGACCTTCCTGGCCGTGCGCGAGGCCGGCGGCTGGGGCGCGCTGCAGCAGGGCGGCCTGCTGCACCTGCACCTGCCGGCCGACCACCCGAAGCTGCCGTGGACCGCGATCGGCGCCATGCTGCTGCTGAACCTGAACTACTGGGGCGCCAACCAGGTGATCCTGCAGCGGGCGCTGGCCGCGCGCTCGGTGCGCGACGCGCAGCTGGGCCTCTTGGCGGGCGGCGTGCTGAAGTACCTGACGGCGCTGATCACGGCGGTGCCGGCGATCGCGCTGGCGGTGATCCTCGAGGATCGGCCCCTGGCCGACCCGGACCTGGCCTACCCGACGCTGGTGAACCTGCTGCTGCCCGTGGGCCTGCGGGGGTTGGTGCTGTGCGGGCTCTTCGCCTCGCTGATGAGCACCGTCGACTCCATCTTCAACTCCCTGTCGACCTTGTGGTCGGTGGACATCTACAAGCGGCGGCTGCGGCCGCAGGCCGACGACGCGCAGGTGATCGCCATGGGGCGGCGGGCCATCGTGGCCACCCTGCTGACGGGGCTGGCGTTCGGGTTCTTCCAGGTGCGGGTGAAGTTCGGCGACCCGGGCTTCGCGCTTACCCACTGGTTCAACGACATGACCTACTACATCAAGGTGGGGTTCGTGATCCTGGTGGCGTCGGCGGTGTTCCTGAAGGCGGCGCGGCCGAACCTGGTGCTGGCGATGATGGTGGCCACCGTCGGCATCAAGCTGGGACTGGAGCGGGCCTTCCCGGACGCGGCCTATTTCAACATCACGGCGCTGACGATCCTGATCGGCTTCGCGGTGGTGGCGGGCGAGAGCCTCGGGCGCACGGGGGGCATGACGCCGTGGCGGGAGCTGGGGCACGCGGCCGACCGGACGGCGGCCAGGGCCGGGCTGGCCCTGGCCGCGTCGCTGGTCCTGGTCCAGGCGGTCTTCCACTGACGGGGCTCAGCGCCCCATGATCTCCCCCTTGCCCGTGACCTCGGTCTGCTTCGTGCCGGGCTCGCCCCAGTAGGTGACGTTGCCCACGCCCGAGATCCGGGCGTCGAGACTGGCGGAGGCGTGGACCTCGCAGTCGCCCATGCCCGCCAGGATGATCTTCACGTCCTTCGCCTTCAGGCCGCGGGCGGCGCAGCTGCCGGCGCCGGTCAGCACGATCTCGAGGCCGTCCACCGTACCGTCCAGCACGGCGTTCCCGGCGCCGCGCAGGTAGAAGGTCAGGTGCCTGCCCACGAGCCCGGCGATGCCTACGTCGCCGGCGCCGGCCAGGGTGAACTCCTCCAGGGGGGCGGCCATGGTGATCGTCACCGCGCTGCCCGCCGACGGCCGGCAGTGCCTGGCCCAGTCCAGGGCCAGGCGGCCGTCGTCCACGGCGGCCTGCAGGTTGTCCCAGAGGTTGTCGTCGACGGTGACGTCGACCCGTTGGGTCTTGCCGAAGGTCACCTTCGCGGTGAAGGCGCCGCCCAGGTCGATCTTCGTGAAGGCGGCCAGGTCCAGGGTCCGGGTCTCGAACTTGCCCGAGCCCGCGAGGGGCTCCGCGGCCAGGGCGGGGCCGGCGCCAAGAATGGCCACGAACAGGCCGGCTATGAGCAGGGCGGCGGCGGCCGGGGCGATCAGTCGGGAACGCATCGTCGTCCTCCGGTTCGGTAAGGTTGGCAGGGGCCGGGGCACGGGCGCCCCCCCCCGGGGAAAGGTTTAACACCGTTTGCGGCTGCGTGCTATGGTCGCGGCGCCGGGCCGCCCGGGCGCCGGAGGAAGGACAGCCTGCATGACGCGCCCGTCGGCCCTGATCGCCCTTTTCCTGGTCCTTGGCACTTGGCCGGTGGCCGCCACCGCCACCCCGCTGCGCGAACTCTGGCCGCCGTTGGTGGCCCTGGCCGTGATCGCGGCCACGCGCCACGCCCTGGTGGGCCTGCTGGTCGGCGGGTTCTGCGGCGCGGTCATCCTCGCCGGCGGCGATCCCTGGCAGGCCTACCTGGCGGTGCTGCGGGACCACCTGGCGCCCAGCCTGGCGAGCTCCTGGAAGACCGGCGCCATCCTCTTTACCCTCGTCCTGGGCGGCTTCGCCGCGGTGCTGGACGCCGGCGGCGGCTTCCGCACGCTCCTGGGTCGGCTGGTCGCCGGCGGGGGCGACGCCGACCGGCGGTTCCAGCTGGCGGCCCTGGGCCTGGGCCTGCTCTGCTTCTTCGACGGCCTCGCGAACAGCATGATGGTGGGCCGCGTGGGCCGCGACCTGGCCGACCGCTGCGGCACCGCCCGGGTGAAGCTGGCCTACATCGTCGACTCGACCTCGTCGGCGGTGGCCTGCGTCGCCCTGGTCTCCACCTGGATCGCCTTCCAGCTGGCGATGATCCGCGAGGGCTTCGCCCTGGCCGGCCGCGAGGTCAACCCCTACGCCGAGTTCCTGGCCTCCCTGCCGGCGAACTTCCACTGCTGGTTCACCCTGGTGCTGCTGTGGGTGTCGGTCACGCAGCGCTTCGACCCCGGGCCCATGGGACGCTACACCGCCGCGGCGCGGTCGGCCGGGCGGGCACCCGCTGCCGCCTCG
>JACZKN010000370.1 GCA_014859985.1 Candidatus Krumholzibacteriia bacterium
AGTCGGCGTAGCCGGGCGGCGCGTTCAGTCCCGTGCCCACCGCGGTGCCGCCCAGGGCCAGTTCGTGCAGGCCCGCAGCCGCCCAGGCGATGCGGGCGCGGGCGGCGACGACCTGGTGCGCCCAGCCGGAGACCTCCTGGCCCAGGGTAAGCGGCACGGCGTCCATCAGGTGCGTGCGGCCGGTCTTGATCAGCGGGGCCCAGGCCTCGGCCCGGCCGCGCAGCGCGGCGGCCAGGGTGTCGAGGGCGGGCAGGAGCCGACCGGCGGTCCCGGCCAGCAGGGCCACGTGCATCGCCGTGGGAAAGACGTCGTTGGTGGATTGGCCCCGGTTGACGTGGTCGTTCGGGTGCACGGGCTCCCGGCCGCCGCGGCCGGCGCCGGCCAGCTCGTTGGCCCGGCCGGCGATGACCTCGTTGGCATTCATGTGGGTCTGGGTGCCGCTGCCGCTCTGCCACGGACCCAGGGGGAAGTGGTCGTCCAGGTCGCCGGCGGCCACCTCGTCGGCCGCCCGGCGGATCAGGTCGCCACGGCGCGCATCCAGGCCGCCCGTGGCCACCAGCGCCTCGGCGGCGCAGGCCTTGACTAGGCCCAGGGCGCGGATGAAGGCGCTCGGGAACCGGCCCTGGTCCGCGCCGTAGCCGGCCAGCGCCCGGGCGGTCTGGGCGCCCCAATAGCGGTCGGCCGGCACGTCGACCGGGCCCAGGCTGTCGGTCTCGCGGCGGGTGGCCAAGGCGGGGCCTCCTTCGGGCGCGGGGCTCAGCCGTGGATCAGGGCCACGACGCGTTCCAGTCCGGCGCGATCGGCCTCGCCGAAGGCGTCGGGCCGGTCCGAGTCCACGTCGAGCACGCCGACCACGGTGCCGGCGGCATCCCGCAGGGGCACCACGATCTCGCTGCGGCTGCGCTCGTCGCAGGCCACGTGGCCGGGGAAGGCGTGCACGTCGGGCACGATGACCGATGCGCCGCGGCGCACCCCTTCCCAGCAGACCCCGTCGGGCCCGGGCAGCACGGCGCAGGCCAGCGGACCCTGGTACGGGCCCACCGCCAGGCGGTCGCCCCGCAGCAGGTAGAAACCGGTCCAGAAGAAATGGGGCATCTTGTGGTGGAGCAGGGCGCAGGCCGTGGCCATGCGGGCAACGGGATCGTCGGCGGCCTTGGGCCCCTCGTGGAACAGGGCCTGCAGCTGCTCGGCGATGCGCGCATAGCGGCCGGCGAGGTGCGCAGGGGTGGCGCTCACGGCGGATCCTCTCGGGTTCGGGTCTCCGCCGCACAGGTAAGCGCACCCGGGGCCCCGCGGCAAGGGGCCGCGGCGGAACAGGGGCCGCGGCGGAACCCGGCGCCCTTGCCCGCGGTTTCCCGCTGGACAGGGGCCGCCGCCCTGCGGCATCATCACCGGTCCGCGGCGGAGACCCGCCGTCTCCGCAGGCACCACCACGCGAAAGGAACCAGCCCATGAACACCTTGGCGAAGGGGACGGCCATCGTCCTTGCGGCCGCCGTGCTCGCGGCCGGCCTGGCCGGCTGCGCCAGCATGAGCAACCAGCAGAAGGGGGCCGTCATCGGCGCCGGCAGCGGCGCCGTGATCGGCGGCGTCATCGGCAACCAGGCCGGCAACACCGCCGTCGGCGCCATCATCGGGGCGGCCGTCGGCGGCGCGGCCGGGGCCTACATCGGCAACTACATGGACGACCAGGCAGAGGAGATCGAACGGGATCTCGAGGGTGCCACGGTCGAGCGCGTCGGCGAGGGCATCAAGATCACCTTCGACTCGGGCATCCTGTTCGCCGTCGACCGGTCGGAACTGCAGCCGGCGGCCCAGCAGAACCTGGCCGACCTGGCGGTCATCCTCAACAAGTATGCCGACACCGCGGTCCTCATCGAGGGCCACACCGACTCCTCCGGCAGCGACGACTACAACCTCGGCCTGTCCCGCAACCGGGCGCAGGCGGTGGCCAACCATCTCGAGGGCCTGCAGGTCCTGCCCACGCGCTTCACCATCATGGGCTACGGCGAGAGCCAGCCGGTGGCCGACAACGCCACGGCGCAGGGCCGGGCGGCCAACCGCCGGGTCGAGCTGGCCATCATGGCCAACGACAAGCTGAAGAAGGCGGCCCAGGAGCAGGCCCGCTGACCGGACTTCCCGGCCGGTTGCAGGCGGAGGTGTGGATTGGCGTGCTTCCCGGCCAGCCCAGCCCGGGGGTCGTCCCCGGTCCGGTTGCGCGGGCGGCCGATCGGGGCGGCCCTCGTCCTGGTCCTGGCCCTGGGCGGAGCCCCGACCGGCGCGGTGCCGCCCCTGCCATCCGGGCCCTGGACCCCGACACCCGCGTCGTCATGGCCTCCGGCTTCACCGCCGACCACGCCGGCCTGACGCCGGGGCGCCCGCCCTGCGGTGGACCCGTGCGCGCCCGTCGGCTATAATGCCGCCGGTGCGGGGCGCCGGAGCGCCCCGCGGGCCGTACCATGCCCGGGGAGGACGGATGCGCAGAATCCAGAGCAGGATCTCGACCGGCGACGCGGCGTTCCGCGAGAACGACCGGCTGAACCGCGAACGCACCGCCGCCCTGACGGCGCTGCAGGCCCGCATCCGGCAGGGCGGTCCCGACCGGGCCCGCGAACGGCACACGGCCCAGGGCAAGCTCATGGTGCGGGACCGCATCGAGGGCCTCCTCGACCCGGGCTCGCCGTTCCTGGAACTGTCGCCGCTGGCGGCGCACGGGCTGTACGACGACGACGTGCCGTGCGCCGGCCTGGTCACGGGCATCGGCCAGGTCCACGGCCGGCAGGTGATGGTCGTGGCCAACGACGCCACGGTCAAGGGCGGCACCTACTACCCCGTCACCGTGAAGAAGCACCTCAGGGCCCAGGAGATCGCCCGGGAGAACCGCCTGCCCTGCGTCTACCTGGTGGATTCGGGCGGCGCCTTCCTGCCCCTGCAGGCGGAGGTCTTCCCGGACCGGGACCACTTCGGCCGCATCTTCTACAACCAGGCGGTGCTCAGCGGGCTGGGCATCCCCCAGATCAGCGCGGTGCTGGGTTCGTGCACCGCCGGGGGGGCCTACGTGCCGGCCATGAGCGACGAGGTGGTGATCGTCAAGGAGCAGGGCACCATCTTCCTGGGCGGGCCGCCGCTGGTGAAGGCGGCCACGGGCGAGGAGGTCACGGCCGAGGAACTGGGCGGCGGCGACGTGCACACCCGGATCAGCGGCGTGGCCGACCACCTGGCCGACGACGACGCCCACGCCCTGCGCCTGCTGCGGGACATCGTCGAGAACCTGGGGCCGGTGGACCGGGCGCGGGTGCCCTGCGCCGCGCCGGAGGATCCCCACTACGATCCCCAGGAGCTGTACGGCGCGGTCAGCCACGACCCGCGCCGGCCCTTCGACATCCGCGAGGTCATCGCCCGCATCGTCGACGGCAGCCGCATGCACGAGTTCAAGCCGCGCTACGGCACCACCCTGGTCTGCGGCTTCGCCCACCTCCACGGCTACACCGTGGGCATCCTGGCCAACAACGGCATCCTGTTCAGCGCGGAGGCGCTCAAGGGCACCCACTTCATCGAGCTGTGCAACGCGCGGCGCATCCCGCTGCTGTTCCTGCAGAACATCAGCGGCTTCATGGTGGGCCGGCAGTACGAGCACGGGGGCATCGCCAAGGACGGCGCCAAGCTGGTCAACGCCGTCAGCAACAGCACCGTGCCCAAGTTCACGGTGATCGTCGGCGGCAGCTTCGGCGCCGGCAACTACGGCATGTGCGGCCGGGCCTACCAGCCGCGGCTGCTGTTCATGTGGCCCCAGGCCAAGATCTCGGTCATGGGCGGCGAGCAGGCCGCCGGCGTGCTGCTGACGGTCAAGCGCGAGCAGGTCGAGCGGGCAGGCGGGAACCTGACGGCGGAGCAGGAGCGGGCCATCGTCGACCCCATCGTCGCCAAGTACGAGACAGAGGGCCACGCCTTCTACAGCAGCGCCCGCCTGTGGGACGACGGCGTGCTGGACCCGGTGCAGACCCGCGACGTGCTGGGGCTGGGCCTGGCCATGTCCCTGAACGCCCCCATCGAGCCGGTGCGCTACGGCGTGTTCCGGATGTAGCCCGGACCAAGGAGCGACGATGGCCGTACGGCAGCAGCTGCAGGGGCGGGTCCTGGTCGTGACCCTGGACTTCCCGGCGGTGCGCAACGCCCTGGACCGCGCGGCCATGGCGCAGTTGCGGGACCTCTTCGAGTCCCTGGGGGCCCGCGAGCCGCTGCCCCCCGGACCGGGGCCGGCGGACTGCGGACCCCAGGGGTCCTGCCGGCCCCACGCGGTGGTGCTGCGGGCGGCGGGCGAGGTGTTCTGCGCCGGCGCCCACCTGGGCGAGATGCGGCGCCTGGGCCAGGCCGACTACGGCACCAACTTGTCGGCGGCCCTGGACATGGGCGCCATGTTCCGGGCGGTGCGCAACTTCCCGGGTCCGGTGGTGGCCCGGGTGCAGGGGCCGGCCTACGGGGGCGGCGTGGGCCTGGTCGCGGCCTGCGACCTGGTGGTGGCCGCGCCGCGGGTCCGCTTCGCCTTCACCGAGGTGCGGCTGGGGCTGGTCCCGGGGGTCATCGCGCCCCTGGTCATCGAGCGCATCGGTGCGGCGGCCGCGCGGGCGGCGTTCCTGGCCGGCGAGCCCCTGGACGCGGCGGCAGCCCTGCGCCTGGGTCTGATCGACCGGCTGGCCGTGGCGGACGAGGCCCTGGACGAGACGGTGGAGGCGACGGTGGGCGCGCTCCTGGCCGGAGGGCCGGCCGCCCTGGGCCAGGTCAAGTCCCTGGTGGACGGGGTCCAGACCCTGGGCCTGTCCCGCAGCGCGGAGCTGTGCGCCCGCATGATCGCCCAGGCCCGCACCGGGACCGAAGGGCAGGCGGCCCTGGCGGCCTTCGCCGCCCAGCGACCCTCGCCCTGGGCCCAGGACGAGCCGTGGCGGCTGCCGCCCCTTTGCGAAACGGAGACCACGTGAGCGGGACCTTGCGACCCCTCGGCAGGATCCTGGTGGCCAACCGCGGCGAGATCGCCGTGCGGGTGATCCGCGCCTGCCGCGAGCTGGGCATCGCCTCGGTGGCGGTGGCCTCGGAGGCCGACACGGCCGCCATGCACGCGCACCTGGCCGACGAGGTGGTGGTGATCGGACCACCCGAGCCGGCCCTCAGCTACCTGGACCAGGGGCGCATCCTGGCGGCGGCCAAGGCCACGCAGGCGGACGCGGTCCACCCGGGCTACGGGTTCCTGGCCGAGAACGCCGGCTTCGCCCGGGCCTGCGACCAGGCGGGCCTGGTCTTTATCGGGCCCGACCCGGCGACCATCGACGCCATGGGCGAGAAGACCGCCGCCCGGGCCCTGATGGAGCGGGCCGGGGTGCCGGTGGTGCCGGGGGCCCTGCTGCCGGAGCCGGGCACGGACGGCGCCCTGGACCCGGACGCGGTGCGGGACGCCGCCCGGGCGGTGGGTTTTCCCCTGATGGTCAAGGCCGCCTTCGGCGGCGGCGGCAAGGGCATGCGTCTGGTGCGCGATCCCGCCGCCCTGGTCGCCGCCTGCGAGGCCGCCGCCCGGGAAGCGACGAAGGCCTTCGGCAACGGCAAGGTGTACCTCGAGAAGTTCATCGAGCGGCCGCGCCACGTGGAGTTCCAGATCTTCGGCGACCGCCACGGCGGGGCGGTGCACCTGTTCGAACGCGAATGCTCGGTGCAGCGCCGCCACCAGAAGATCATCGAGGAGACGCCGTCACCGGCGCTGGGGCCGGACCTGCGCGCCCGCATGGGCGAGGCGGCGGTGGCCGCGGCCCGGGCCGTCCGCTACGTGGGCGCCGGCACGGTGGAGTTCCTGCTGGGCACCGGCGGCGGCTTCCATTTCCTGGAGATGAACACCCGCCTGCAGGTGGAGCATCCGGTCACCGAACTGGTCACGGGCCAGGACCTGGTGCGGGCGCAGATCCGCGTGGCCGAGGGGCACCCCCTGCCCTGGCGCCAAGAGGACCTGGTCGCCCGGGGCCACGCCCTCGAGTGCCGCATCTACGCCGAGGACCCGGAGCACGGGTTCCTGCCTTCGCTGGGCGTGCTGGCGGACTTGGCCGAGCCCTCCGGTCCGGGCGTGCGCATCGACACCGGCGTGCGCGCCGGCGACGAGATCTCCATGCACTACGACCCCCTGATCGCCAAGCTCAGCGTCCACGCCGCCGACCGCCCGGCGGCCATCGCCCGGGCCCGGGCCGCGCTGCGCGGCTACGCGGTGCTGGGCGTGGCCACCAACGTGGAGTACCTGGACGCGATCCTGGCCGATCCGGCCTTCGCCGCGGGGGACCTGCACACCGGGTTCCTGGAGGAGCGGCTGGCCGGCTGGACCAGCGCCTGCGCCGGGGACGCCGGCCTGGCCCTGGCCCTGGCCGCGGTCGCGGAACACGAAC
>JACZKN010000371.1 GCA_014859985.1 Candidatus Krumholzibacteriia bacterium
CGGCGCCCACCTGCGCTTCGCCTTCCGCGGCCCCGCCCGGCCGGGCGGGGCCGCGGAAGGCGAAGCGCAGGTGGGCGCCGCCGCTGAGGGAGGTGGGCGGGCGCTGCAGCCGCAGGCCCCGGCAGCGGAAGACCGGCTTGCGGTTGCCCGAGCCGAAGGGCTCCAGGTGGTCCAGCTCCCTGACCAGGCGGGCCACGTCGCGCACGCCCAGTTCGTGCAGGCTGAGGTCCAGGTCGTAGCCCTCGGGCACCGGCCCGGTGTGGGGCTGCCGCCGCAGGGTGGCCAGGAACGTCTCGCGGAAGGCCTCGATGTCCCGGGTGCGCAGGGTCATGCCGGCGGCCTGGGCGTGGCCGCCGTGGCGCAGCAGGTGGCCGCTGCAGGCGTCGAGGATGGACTTGACGTCCACGTCCGGCACGCTGCGGGCCGAGCCGCGGGCCTCGTCCCCCTCGACGGCGATCAGGATCACCGGCAGCTGGTACTGTTCCACCAGGCGCGCCGCGCCGATGCCGATGATGCCCTTGTGCCAGGCGCTGGAGGCCAGCACCAGGCCCGGATCGCCGCGCCGCACGTAGGGGACGGCCATCTCGATGGCCTCCTCCTTCAGCAGCAGGTCCTGCTCCTTGCGGCGCGTGTTGGTGCGGTCGGCCTCCTCGGCCAGGCGGCGGGCGGTCTCCGGGTCGCGGGTCAGCAGCAGCTCCAGCGCCGCCATCACCCGGCCGATGCGGCCGCAGGCGTTCAGGCGCGGCGCCAGCTGGTAGGCGAAGTCGCCGGTGGTGACGGGGAAGCCCCGGTCCAGGCCGCTGACCGCCAGCAGGGCGGCGAGCCCCGGGCGGATGGTCTGGCGGTCGTTGAAGCGCTCGAGCCCCTTCTTGACCAGGATGCGGTTCTCCCCCACCAGCGCCATCTGGTCGGCCACCAGCCCCAGGGCGACCAGGTCCAGCACCGAAGCGAGGAAGTCGTCGGGCAGGCAGCGGGGCTCGGCCTGCTTCAGGGCCTGGGCGAACTTGAAGGCGACGGCCACGCCGCACAATTCGCCGTTGGGATAGGTGGCGTCGTCACGGCGGGGGTTGACCAGGGCCACGGCGGCCGGACGCCGCTCGAAGATGTGGTGGTCCAGGACGATGACGTCCATGCCCGACTCGTGGGCCAGGTCGATCTCCACGGCGGCGGCCGCGCCCGTGTCCACGGTGATCAGCAGGGTCACGCCCCGGGCCGCCCATTCGCGGATCATGCGTCCGGCCACCCCGTAGCCGTCGACGGCGCGGTCGGGGATGAAGGCGGGCTCGGCCCGCACCCGGGCGCCGTCCAGTCGCAGGGCGGCCAGGGTCTCCGACAGCAGCGCACTGCCGGTGATGCCGTCCACGTCGAAATCGCCGTGGACGGCGACCCTTTCGCCGCGCCGCACGGCCCCGAACATGCGCTCGACGGCGCGGTCCATCTCCTGCAGGGCGAAGGGGTCGTGGAGGTGGTCCAGGGAGGGGTAGAAGAAGTGCTCCAGCTCGCCGCCGCGGATGACGCCGCGGCCGGCCAGCACCGACAGCAGGGTGTCCGAGACCTGGAAATCGAGGGGGATCTTGCGGCGCATGACGCCGACGACGTCGCCGTCGACGCCGTAGTGGGCGCGCCAGGGGCGGCCGCTGAAGACGCCGACCGGCTCGGCGGGCTCGAAACCCATCGCGTACTGCACCACGTCTCCCGTGCTGACGCCGGCGCCGGGCGCCGGAACGACAGGGTCGCGGCTTCCTTGGGAAGCCGCGCCCCGAGTGCTGACGAAAAACGTGAGAAGCCGGTCGTAAGCCGAGTTCTGTTACCGCCGAAACGGTGACAGTCATGTATCTGGGACCGGCGTTGCCGACGGCCTCGAGCGACCTACCCGGGAGTGCGAACGAGGCGGGCCACCTCATCCTCCCCTATTTGGTCTTGCTCCGGGTGGGGTTTACCCTGCCACCTCCGTCACCGGAGGCGCGGTGAGCTCTTACCTCACCATTTCACCCTTGCCGGAAATGCCCGGCGGTATCTTTTCTGTGGCACTTTCCGTGGGATCACTCCCCCTGGTCGTTAACCAGCACCCTGCCCTGTGGAGCTCGGACTTTCCTCGAACCTCCCAACCGGAGGTTGGGAGACCCGCGACTGTCTCCCCGACTTCTCACGTCGTCATGATAATGCCGGCGACCGGCGGTGTCACAGCAAAAAACAGGCAGGGGCCCGCGGGCGGCGGGCGGCTCAGGCGTCCAGGGCCCGGTTGGCCACGGCGTCGGCGTGGGCGTTGAGCTCGCGCTTGACGTGGCGGACGCGGAACTCCTGCAGGCCGCGGCTGAGGAACACCACCTGCTGGTAGAGGGGCCGCAGGTCGGGGCTCTTGACCCGGTAGGCCCCGTGGAGCTGACGCACGATCAGCTCGCTGTCCATGACCAGGTGCACCCGCCGGACGCCCCAGCGCCGGCAGTGCTCCAGGGCGATGACCGCGGCGCGGTATTCGGCCACGTTGTTGGTGGCGCGGCCGATGGCCTCGCCGTGGACGCACAGGGCTGGCCCGTCCTTGACCCCGAAGACGATGCCCACGGCGGCGGGCCCCGGATTGCCGCGGCTGGCACCGTCGGTGTGGATCTCCAGGACCCCGCCGGGCTCGGGCAGGGGGTTGGTCACCAGGACGGCCGCCGGCGGCAGCTCGGGCCAGGTCCCCGCCGGGTCCTGCGCCGCGGGCACGGCGACGGCGGCGACGGGCACGGCGCCGGGGTCGTCGTCGTCGTCGGCCTGCAGTTCGCGGCGCCAGATCGCCAGGCGGCGGCGCAGCTCGCGCACCGACAGGCCGCAATCGCGGGCCAGGGTGCGCAGGTCGTTGCTGCGCTCGAGGGTGCGCAGCAGTTCGGCCAGGGTCTCGGGGTGGGCGCCTTCGGTCACGTCGGGATACCTCTGCGCATGGTCACGGATCGCCGGCGGATCCTATGATGCCTCATCGCCACGGCTTGCGCACCACGTATCGGGTGCACGCCGGACATTTCACCAGGCTGCGGCCCTGGTCCGCCGCGAGGGCGTCCTGGGGCGGCAGCCGGGCGAAGCAGCCGGTGCAGGCCCCCTGATCGGCCCAGGCGACGGCGTGGCCGTCCCGCCGCCGCAACCGGCCGACCTGGCGGGCCACGTCCGGCGGCAGCATCTGCAGCAGGCGGTCGATCTCCCCCTGGATCTCTGCCCGGGCGGCCTCGGCCCGGTCCACCCG
>JACZKN010000372.1 GCA_014859985.1 Candidatus Krumholzibacteriia bacterium
GCCCCAGGCCCTGTCCGGCGTGGGCGCCCCGCCCACCAGCTGCGGCGCGGCCGGATCGTGCACGTCGATCACCTGCAGACCGGCGTCGTCGTCGGCCACGTAGGCCCAGCCCCCGTCGACCCGCACGCTCAAGGCCAGGCCGGGCGTCGCGGCGAAGCCCACCGCCAGGGGTGCCGCGGGGTCCGTGATGTCCACCACCCGCAGGCCGAGGCCGTACTCGGCCAGGTAGGCGTGGCTGCCCTGCAGGGCCACCGCCAGCACGCTGCCGGGCAGGTCCAGTCCACCGACCAGCACCGGGCTCGAGGGCACGCTCACGTCGACGACCCACAAACCCGCGGCCGAACCGGCCAGGTAGGCGTAGCCGCCGGCGACCTCCACGTCCAGCACGTTGCCCGGCAGGGTGAGCCTGCCCACGAGCTGCGGCGCCGTGGGCGTCGCGCAATCGATGATCTTCAGGCCGTCCTCGCGGTCGGCCAGGTAGACGGTCGTGCCCGCGACCGCGGTCTGCAGCGTGTAGCCCGGCGTGTTGAGGGTAGCGATCAGCTGGGGGAACGACGGCAGGGAGATGTCCACCACGTGCAGCCCGTCCGTGGTGCCGGCCAGGTAGGCCAGCGGGCCGGCCACCGTGACCCCCAGCACCAGGCCCGGCGGATCCAGGTGGCCCACCTCCTGCGGCTGTCCCGGGTCGCCCAGGTCGAACACCCGCAACCCCGAGGCGCGGTCGGCCACCAGGACGTGATCGCCGGCGAAGGCCACGTCGTAGGCGTAGTCCGGGGTGTCGGCACCGCCGACGAGGCCGGGACTGGTCACCGAGGCCACGTCGAAGATCTGCAGGCCAGGGTAGCCGTCCGCCAGGTAGGCCAGGCCTCCGGCGACCTGCAGCTCGCCCGCCAGCCCCAGGGTCCCGGCCCGCCCCCGCAGCGTCGGCGCCGAGGGGTCGCTCACGTCCACCGCCTGCAGGCCCTCGGTCCAGCAGGCGACGAAGACCGTGTCCCCCGCCAGCGCCAGGCCCCGCGCGGGCCCGGGCAGGTCCAGTGCGGACAGATGGACCGGCACGAGGGGATCGGCCGCATCCACCACCAGCAGCCGGGCCCCGTCGAAGTCGGCGAGGTAGACGGTGGTGCCGCCGATGGCCAGCGCGCACGGGGCCATCCCCAGCTCCAGGCCGCCCAGGGGTGCGGGCGCCAGGGGATCGCCCAGGTCCAGGATCTGCAGCAGCGAATCGACCGTGGCGTAGAGCAGCGTCCCCGCCCGCGCCACGCTGCGCACCGTACCGCCCAGGTCGAGGCCGCCGCGGACCACGGGCCGGGCCGGATCGGCGATCCCGATGATCTGCAGCCCGCCCGTCCCGTCGGCGAGGTAGGCGAGGCTGTCGGCCACGGCGATGCACCTGGCCTGCCCCGGAGTCGGCAGCCGGCCCACCAGCACCGGCAAGGACGGTGCGGACACGTCCACCGCCTGGAAGCCCGAATCCGCCGCGGCGATGAAGACGGTCTCGCCCACCCGCGCCAGGCACTGGGCCAGGCCCGGGGTCAGCAGGCCGCCCAGCAGCGCGGGCGCCGCGGGGTCGGCGGCGTCGAAGATGCGCAACCCGAAGTCGTCGGCCACGTAGACCAGCGGCCCGGCGAGATCCACGCAGCGCGCGGGCCCCGCGGTGGCTGCCGCGCCCACCCAGCGCAGGTGCCCCCGGTAGTCCTCGCACTGGGCGGCCGCCGGCCGGGCCGCTGCCGGGCCCAGCAGGGTGAGCATGAGCGGGATCACGGCCACCGACCGGAGCCGGGGCGAAGGGCTGGACTGGGCGATGATCACGTCTCCCCCGGAATACGGTGCCTTGCGGGGCTGTGGTGCCGCGGATCCTGTGCGATTGTAGGCGATCGGCCGCGTCCGGGGGAAGAAAAGTCGGAACGGGCCGGGCCGCCAGGCCCCGCGGCGCCCGACCGCAAGCCCTTTGGCCGGAAGTGTGTTAATATACGCCCTTCGTGTCGCCGGACACTTGGACCGATGGAACCTATTCATCCCGAAAGGCGATCCGTCCATGGAACGAGCGGTTCTCCGCGCCCTGCTGGGCGTTTTGGTTCCGGGATTGCTGGCGTGGTTGGCCGTCGGCCCGGGCGCCGATCCGGCCTCGGCCCAGACCAGCCCTGCCCGGGACGTCCGGAACGTCCAGAACCTCCAGAACGTCCAGAAAGCCCAGGCCGTCCTGGCCGCCGGACCGGACAGCGCCCTGGTCGCCACGCTGGCGCAATTGCCCGGCGAACGGCTGCAACTGGACGAAGCCGTGGCCCGGGCCGCCCGGGCGGCGACCGCCGCCCGCATCGCCGAGGCCGGACTGCAGGCCGCCGGCCAGGCCGTGCGCCGGGAGAAGGGCGCCTTCGACCCGGAGCTGTTCGCGGGCGCGGATTGGTACGGCGCCGACACGCCGTCGGCCTCGCTGTTCGCCGGCGCCGACGTCCTGGAGACCGAGACCACCGACCTGACCGCCGGCGCCCGCATCCGCCTGCCCCTGGGCACGGAGCTCTCGGCGTCGCTGAATTCCCTGCGCACCACCAGCAACTCGGCCTTCGCGGCGCTCTCGCCCGAGTACCAGGCCTTCGGCGCCCTGAGCCTGCGCCAGCCGCTGTTGGAAGGCTTCGGTCCGGCGGCGCGGGCGGACCTGACGGCCGCCGAGCGGTCCCTGGCCGGCGCCGGGGCCCGTTACGACGCGGCCCGACTGGCGGTGCGTGCCGAGGTGGAGATCACCTATTGGGGCCTCTATGCCGCCGAGCGCAACCACGCGGTCACCCGCCTGATCAGCGACCGCGCCCGGGCCTTCCTGGAGGACGCGCAGCTGCGGGCCCGGGCGGGCATCATCGGACCCAGCCAGGTGGCCAACGCCGAGTTCTTCCTGTCCGACGCCGAGCAGGCGGTCCTGGACACCGAGGAGCAGCTCGACCTGCTGTCTGACCGCCTGGCTTCGCTTACCGGGCGCCGTCCGGCGGCGGCGCAGGTCCGGTACCGCACCTGGGACGCGCCGCCCCGGGACTTCCCCCTGGTCGATCAGGACGTCCTGGTCGCCGAAACCCTGGCCCGCAACCCCGACCTCCTGGCCCTGGCCGCCGAAACGGACGCCCTGCGGGCCCGCGAGCGCGGCGCGGTCTGGGACGCCCGGCCCACCCTCGACCTGCTGGGCGGCCTGGGCGGCCGCGGCCTGTCCGGCTCGGCGCAGGACGTGTACTTTCCCGGGTCGGCGACGCCGGTGCGCACGGACATCGGCGGGGGCCGCGGCGACAGCTTCGACCAGGTGTTCGGCGGCGACTATCCCGGCTGGAACGTCGGCCTGGTGTTCGCCCTGCCCCTGGGCAACCGCGAGGGCAAGGGCGAACGCGACCGTCTGCGCGCCGAGATCGTGCGCGCGGAGCAGCTGCTGCTGGGGGCCCAACGCGTCCTCGTGGAGGACGTGCGCGCCCAGCACCGCGAGCTCGAGCGGGGCCGCCGGCGCCTGGAGATCGCCGAGCGCGGCGTCGCCGCCTCGGTGCGGCAGGTGGAGATCGGCATGGTCGAGTACCGCAACGGCCGCACCACGGCCTTCGAGATCGTGCGCCTGGCCGCGGACCTGGCCACGGCGCACCAGCGCTATGCCGACGCCCTCGTGCGCACCGCCGGTGCCGCCGCCCTGCTGCGGCAGCTGACGGGCGGCTGGTACCCCGCAACCCGGACCGAGGAGGACTGAGTGGAGACCACCCTGCGCAACCTGGCGACCGCGGCGGTCGGGCTGGCCCTGCTGCTGGTGGGCTGCGGCGGACCCGACCAGCAGGCCGGCGGCTTCCAGCGCCCGCCCACGCCGGTGGAAACGGCGCCCGTGGTGACGGGCCCCGTGATCGACCGCTTCACCACCGTCGGCACCCTGGAGGCGGGCGAGGCCATCGTCGTCACCGCGGAGATCGACGGAGTCGTCGAGGCCCTGCCCTTCCCCGAGGGCGGCCACCTGGACCGGGGCGACCTGATCGTCCGCCTGGACGACCGGCAGCTGGCGGCCGAGGCGCGGCGGGCCGCCGCGCTCAAGGACCAGGCCCACGCCACCTGGACCCGGGTGCAGTCCGTCGTGGACCAGGGCGCGGGCGCGCCCCAGGACCTGGACGACGCCACGGCCGCCCTGAAGGTGGCCGAGGCGAACCTGGCCCTGGCCGAGACGCGGCTGGCCAAGACCCGCATCACCGCCCCCTTCGCCGGGCTGGCCGGGGCGCGCCGGGTCAGCCCGGGCGCCTTCCTGCGGGCCGGCAGCGCGGTGACCGAACTGGCCCAGATCGACCGCCTGCGCGTGACCTTCGCCGTGCCCGAGCGCATCCTGGGCGCCCTGCACACCGGTGCGGCCATCCACGTCGAGACCCCGGCCTTCCCCGACGCGGTGCTGCGCGGCACCATCGACGTGATCGCGCCGCAGCTGGATCCGGTGACCCGCAACGCCAGCATCGTGGCCCGGGTCGACAATCCCGACGAACTGCTGCGGCCCGGCATGTCGGCCACGGTGTCGGTGACCCTCAGCGAGCGCGACAGCGCCCTCAGCGTGCCCAGCGAGGCCGTCTTCGTCGAGGGTGGGCAGAACTGGGTCTACGTCGTGCGCCCCGACAGCGTGGTCACCCGCACGCCCGTCGAGCTGGGCAGCCGCCTCGCCGACGCCGTCGAGGTCACCGCGGGCGTGGCCGCCGGCGAGGTCGTGGTCAGGGCCGGCCACCAGAAGCTGTTCGACGGCGCCAAGGTGACGCCCGTGGGCGCCGGTGCCGGCGGCCCCCAGGAGGACGCCGCGCGATGAAACTCAGCGAAGTCGCGATCCGGCGTCCGGTCTTCGCCACGGTGATGAGCCTGGCCATCGTGCTGCTGGGCTACATCTCGTTCACGCGCCTGCCGGTGCGCGAGTACCCCGAGACCGATCCGCCCATCGTCTCGGTGACGACCTTCTACCGCGGCGCCAGCCCCAACGTGGTGGAGACGGAGATCACCGACGTGCTGGAGGAGCAGTTCTCCACCATCGAGTCGGTCAAGACCATCACCAGCAGCAGCCGCGAGCAGGGCTCGGTCATCACCATCGAGTTCGAGCTGCAGCGCGAGGTGGACGAGGCGGCCAACGACGTGCGCGACCGCGTGTCCCGCATCCGCGGCCAGCTGCCCCGCGAGGCCGAGGACCCGGTGGTCGCCAAGGTGGACGTCAACGCCCAGCCCATCATGTGGCTGTCGCTTTCGAGCGGGAGCCACTCGGGCCTGGAGCTGTCCGACTACGCCGACCGCATCCTCAAGGAACGGCTGCAGCGCCTGCCCGGCGTCGGCTCGATCTTCGTGGGCGGCGAGCGGCGCTACGCCATGCGCATCTGGCTGGAGCCCCTGCGCATGGCCGCCCGCGGCGTCACCGTGCAGGACGTCGAGCGGGCCGTGCAAGAGGAGAACGCCGAGATCCCCGGCGGCCGCGTCGAGGGCGCCGAGCGCGAGTTCGCCGTGCGCACCCGCGGGGAGCTGAACACGCCCGAGGGCTTCGGCGCCATCATCGTCGCGCGGCGCGGCGACGAGATCGTGCGCCTGGACGAGGTCGCCGAGGTGGAGGTCGGCCCCGAGGACGAGCGCACCAAGGCGCGCTTCAACGGCAACACCACCGTGGGCATGGGCGTGGTCAAGCAGAAGCAGGCCTCGACCCTGGACGTGGCCGCCGCGGTGCGCGGGGCCCTGCCCGAGCTGCAGCAGCTGCTGCCGGCGGGCATGAACATCGCGCTGGCCTACGATTCCTCGGCCTTCATCCAGGCCTCGGTGGACGAAGTGGGCAAGACCATCCTGATCGCCCTGTGCCTGGTGGTGCTGGTGGTCTTCGTCTTCCTGAAGAGCCTGCGGGCCACGGTGATCCCGGTGGTCGCGATCCCGATCTCGATCATCGGCAGCTTCACGGTCGCGTTCGCCCTGGGCTTCACCGTGAACATCCTGACCCTGCTGGCGCTGGTGCTGTCCATCGGCCTGGTCGTGGACGACGCCATCGTGGTGCTGGAGAACGTGGTCCGGCACATGGAGATGGGCAAGGGCAGGCGGCGTGCGGCCTTCGACGGCACCCGCGAGATCGGCTTCGCGGTGATCGCCACCTCCGTGGCCCTGGTCGCGGTGTTCATCCCGGTGGCGTTCTTGACCGGCTCGGTGGGCCGCCTGTTCCGCGAGTTCGGCATCACCCTGGCGGTGGCCGTCGCCATCTCGTCGTTCGTGGCCCTGACCCTGACGCCGGTTCTGTGCTCGCTGCTGCTGCGCCGCAAGCCGACGGATCGTCCCCTGCGCTGGACCGAGCGCTCGTTCGACGCCTTCTTCGCCTGGCTCAACGGCACGTACGCGGCGGTGCTGCGGGTATCGCTGCGCGCCAAGCCGCTGGTGTTCCTGGGCGCCGCCGCGATGATCGCCCTGAGCGCGTGGCTGTTTGCGGGGCTGCCGGAGGAGCTGGTCCCGGTCGAGGACCGGGGCACCGCCTTCGGCATCGTGATCGCCCCGGAGGGCGCCACCCTCGACTATACGGACCGCTACATGCGGCAGATCGAGGACATCCTGCTGCCGCTGCCGGAGCGGCGCGGCCTGTTCTCGGCGACGGGCCTGGGCTTCGGCGGCCCGGGCCGCGTGACCAACGGCTTCCTGTTCCTGAATCTGAAGCCCAGGGCGGAGCGCGAGCGCAGCCAGCAGGAGCTCGTGGGCCAGATGTTCCCGCGCCTGCTGGGCGTGCCCGGGGTGCTGGCCTTCCTGGTCAACCCGCCCAGCCTGGGCTCGCGCTTCAGCACCTCGGACGTGCAGTACGTGCTGCAGGCCGACAGCTACGAGGAGCTGGGCCAGGCCGTGGGCACGATGATGGCCAAGGCCGGCGAGCTGGGCTACCTGCTGAACCTGGACAGCGACCTGCGCCTGAACAAGCCCGAGCTGCAGATCCGCATCGACCGGGAGCGGGCCTCGGGCCTGGGGGTGTCGGTGACGGACATCGGCACGACCCTGGAGACCTACCTGGGCGGCCGCGTGGTCGGCAGCTTCAAGCGGGGCGCCAAGCAGTACGACGTGATCGCCCAGATGCGGGCCGGCGGCCGCGCCACCCCCGACGTCGTCGGCCAGACCTGGCTGCGCGGGGCCGGCGGCCTGGTGCAGCTGGCCAACGTGGTGGACGTGCAAGAGACGGTCGCCCCCAAGGAGCTGAACCACTTCAACCGGGTGCGGTCGGCCACCATCACGGCCAACCTGGCCCCGGGCGCGGGCCTGGGCACGGCCCTGGACGACCTGGACCGCATCTGGCGCGACGAGCTGCCGCGGTCGATCAAGCGCGACCTGGGCGGCAGCTCGCGGGAGTTCCGCGAGAGCAAGGGCACGCTCTATTTCATGTTCGTGCTGGCGATCGTGTTCATCTTCCTGGTGCTGGCGGCCCAGTTCGAGAGCTTCGTCGATCCCCTGACGATCCTGCTCTCGGTGCCGCTGGCGGTGTTCGGGGCGCTGCTGTCCCTGTGGATCTTCGACCAGACCCTGAACATCTTCTCGCGCATCGGCCTGATCATGCTGATCGGCCTGGTGACCAAGAACGCCATCCTCATCGTGGAGTTCGCCAACCAGCTGCGGGCCCGCGGCCTGGAGATCGCCGAGGCGGTGGTGCAGGCGGCCGGCATCCGCCTGCGGCCCATCCTGATGACCTCGCTCTCGACGGTGTTCGGCATCCTGCCCATCGCCATCGGCCTGGGCGCCGGCGCGGAGTCGCGCCAACCCCTGGGCATCGTCGTGGTGGGCGGCGTGCTGTTCTCCACCTTCCTGACCCTGCTGCTGGTGCCGGTGGTGTACGCGGTGCTCGCGCGGTTCACGAAGGCGAAACGGGTCGGGGAGGCGCACCAGGAAACGTTCGCGGAGGACGACGAGGTCGCTGCCGTCAGTCCGTAGCCCGGCGGTCCAGCGACGGCGCCAGGGCGGCGGCCCCTTCCGCGTGCTCGATGGCCACCCGGGTCCTGGTCGCGGCCCCCGCGGCCTGCCGCCAGCCGGGGCCGCCGGCCAGGCCGACCAGGTAGCCGAGGCCGGCTCCCAGGTGGACCGCGGAGAAGCACGAGGCGACCGCGGCCCACAGGCGACCGGGTCGCCAGCGGGCGACGTGGCCGGCGCCTACACGGCCGCCGTCGCGGTGTATGCCGGCCACCGGCAACGCCACCAGCCCGAGCACGAACCCCGCCAGCAGGGTCGCCGGGGGCGACACGGAGCCCGGGTAGCGGCGGGCCATCAGCGCCCGGCCGTGGCCGTAGCGGTAGAGCTGGCG
>JACZKN010000373.1 GCA_014859985.1 Candidatus Krumholzibacteriia bacterium
GGCCGCCCTGCCGGCTGTCGCGGGGACCGCCGCCGCCTTCCACGACCGGGGCGTCGCCGCCTGCGGCGCCTGCCACGTCACCCACGAGGGCAGCGACGGCGGCATCGTCTTCGCGGGCACCGATCCGCTGCTGCGGGCCGCCACCCCCACGGACGTCTGCCTGGCCTGCCACGGCGGCCCCCTGGGCGTGTTCGGGCAGAACCCGCTGCAGCCCCCGCCCGAGCGGGGCGCCGGCAACTTCGTCTTCCTGCTGGAGGACAACCTCAACGACGGCGCCGACGGCGCCTACGCTCCCATCCACGGCGAGGCCGCCGGCCACAGCATCGTCTCGCTGGAATACGGGACGCTGCCGGATGGCCGCTGGACCCAGGCACCCGGCGGCACCTTCCCCAGCGCCTCCCTGGGCTGCACCAGCTGCCACGATCCCCACGGCAACGGCAACTTCCGCATGCTCCACGGCGCCGGCCCGGTGCAGGGCGGGACGTTCCAGTTCAGCTACGACGCCCCGCAGGCCGAGGGCCTGGACACGGCCGATCCCCTGGCCGTCGAGGCCCGCGACCGCCACACCGCCTACCGCGGCGGCCTGAGCGACTGGTGCGCCAATTGCCACGGCTTCTACCACCGGAACCTGCCGGGCCAAAGCGACTTCAAGCACGGCGTGAACGCGCCGATCCGCGGCAGGCGCCAGACCACCTACAACGTCTACGAGGGCGACGGCAACCCCACCGGCGGCACCGCCGCCACCGCTTACCTGCCCGAGATCCCGTTCGAGGAGGCCACGACGACCACCACGTCGACGGCCGGTCCCGGCAGCGCGGCTTTCGTGATGTGCCTGACCTGCCATCGGGCCCACGCCTCCAGCGCGCCGGCGGCCGGGCGCTGGGACTTCAACGTGGAGTCCCTGGACCAGGACGGGGTGGCCTCGGGCTCGTGGCCCCTGCCCAACCCCTATCCGGGACCGGCGCAGGGGTCGCTCTGCGCGAAGTGCCACCGGACCGGGTGGCGCGACGACATCGCACCGACGGCACCGTAGCCGGCCCGGGCCCCGGCCCGCCGCGCATGCGAACGGCCCGGGGCGGCGAGCCCCGGGCCGTCGGCGTGCCGCGGACGCGGAAGGCCTACATGTCCGTCGCCATCCGCTTCCTGTCCGAGATCCGCTTCTCGTACCACCAGACCAGGATCGGGCTGGCGATGAACATCGAGCTGTAGGTGCCGATCACGACGCCGAAGGTCAGCGCGAACGCGAAGTCGTGGATCACCGGCCCGCCCAGCACGTACAGCGTCGCCGCCACGAAGAACGTCGTCAGCGAGGTCAGCATGGTGCGGCTGAGGCATTCGTTGATGGACCGGTTGATGACCTCGCGGTAGCTCTCCTTGCGGCGCAGCCGCATGTTCTCGCGGATGCGGTCGAAGACCACGATGGTGTCGTTGAGCGAGTAGCCGATGATGGTCAAGAACGCCGCGATGATCGAGAGGGAGATCTCGAAATCCATGAGCGAGAAGACCCCGAGGGTCAGGGTCACGTCGTGCACCAGGGCCATGATCGCGGCGACGCCGTAGCGGAAGACGAAGCGCACGGTGATGTACAGCACGATCAGGGCCAGCGCCGCGACCACCGAATTGATGGCCGCGGTGCGCAGCTCGTTGCCGATCTTGGGGCCGACGCTCTCCTCGCGGCGCAGCTCGATCTCCGCGCCGCCCAGGCCGGCCTGGAGGCTGTCCAGCAGCGCCTGGGTGGCGTCCATGGTGCGCACGCCGTCGGCCGTGGGATCCGTCTCGAAGGTGGGGAAGGTGACCAGGAACTCGTCCTCGCTGCCGAAGCTGGTCACCTGCACGCCGGCGTAGCCCTTGGCCTCCAGCCCGCCGCGGATCTCCGCCACCGACGGCACCGGGTGGATGCGCACCTGCAGCACCGAGCCGCCGGTGAAATCGATGCCCAGGCGGGGGCCGCCGTGGATCACCAGCGACACCAGCGCCACCAGCACCAGCACCGCCGAGACGGTGAACGCGGGCTTCATCGCGCCCACGAAGTTGATCTTGGGATCCCTGAAGAATTCCATCGTTCCTCTCGACTTTCCCGGGCGCCGGGGCCCGGCCGTCCGCCCCGCTGGGCGCCCATGCCTCGGTCCGCGGCGCGGACTAGATGCTCAGCTTCTGCTTGCCCTGGTTGCGCGTCGTGATCTCCATGACCACGCGGGTCATCACCAGGGCCGTGAACATGCTGGACAGGATGCCGATGCAGAGCGTCACGGCGAAGCCCTTGATCGGGCCCGTGCCGAACCACAGCAGGATGCCGCCGGCGATCAGCGTGGTCACGTTGGCGTCGATGATGGTGCGGGTGGCGTTGGCGTAGCCCGACTGCACCGAGGCGCGGATCGTCTTGGCCTTGCGCAGCTCCTCGCGGATGCGCTCGTTGATCAGCACGTTGGCGTCCACGGCCATGCCCACGGTCAGGATGATGCCGGCGATGCCGGGCAGGGTCAGCACCAGGTCGAACTGCGCGAGCACCGCCATCAGGATCACGATGTTGCTGACGAGGGCCAGCACGACGACCAGGCCGCTGCGCCGGTAGTAGATCAGGATGAACACGATCACCAGCAGCGAGCCGTAGAGGGCGGCGTTCACGCCTTGCCGGATGGAATCCGCGCCCAGGCTCGGGCCCACGGTGCGCTCCTCGGCGATGGTCACTTCGGCGGGCAGGGCGCCGGCGCGCAGCAGCAGGGCCAGGTCGCTGGCCTCGGCGTTGGTGAACGAGCCCTGGATCACGCCCTGGCCCCCGGGGATGCGGCCCTGGATCACCGGGGCGCTGGCCACGCGGCTGTCCAGGGTGATGGCCAGGAAGCGGCCCACGTTCTCGCCCGTCAGCTTGGCGAAGGTGCGGGCGCCGCGGCTGTTGAGGGTGAAGCTGACCTGCCAGCCGCCCGGGCGGTCGGGATCCGCCGTGGGCATGGCCTCGGTCAATTCGTCGCCCACCAGGCTGGGCGTGCGGTCCAGCAGGTAGAGCGGGCGCAGCCGCTGGCCGCCGCCCACGTCGAAGGGATCGCTGCCGAGCTGGAACTCCAGGTCGCGCAGCTTCAGCTTCACGCGGGGATCGTCGAGCAGGGCCTGCAGGGCGTTCACGTCCGCCTCGGGCACGAACACCGGCGTGCTCTGCTGCAGGCCCGGCTGGGCCACCAGCAGGCCGCTGAACGGATGCTCGGCCAGGTAGGCTTCCCGCTCCGCGTCCAGGTCCTGGTCCTGGCCCAGGACGTCGTCCAGGGCGGCGAAGGGGTCGGCGAAGGGGTCGGCGCTGTCGGCGGCCGCGTCGGCCAGGGCGCTGTCCGCCGCGGCCGGCGCCGCCTCGGCGG
>JACZKN010000374.1 GCA_014859985.1 Candidatus Krumholzibacteriia bacterium
CGGTGGTCGTCCCAGGCGGCGGCGTCCAGCGGGCGCTCGGCCACGGGAGCGGGCGTCGGGCTGCCGGCTGCCGCGGGCGCGGGCGCTCCGCCAGGTGCCAGGAAGGCGACGACCGCCGCTCCCCGGACCAGGAAGCGGCGCACCGCCCGGACGTTACCCTGCCTCGCTTCGCTGGGCATGGCGCGTCAACGCCTCCAGACGGCGGCGCCGGCGGCGGGCTCCACCTCGACGAAGGTCAAACGGTCGCGGGCGGCGTCCACGGGCACCAGCTGGGCCTCGAGCGTGTCGCCCTGCGCATCGAGGAAGACCACCGCCAGCTCGTGCCGGCGGGGCTCGACCAGCTCGTGCAGGACCTGCACGACGCCGCCCTGGGCCAGGGCGCTGCGCTGCTCGGCGGAGAACCCCACGCGCAGGCGCCGGTCGTCGTCGGTCACGACCATGCCCGCCGGCGGCCCGTCGCCGCGGCCCGCGCGCACCAACAGCACCAGCGCCGTCTCCTGGCGGCCCAGGTAGTCGGCCTCGAGCCAGCCCAGGCGCGCGCCCTGCTCGTCCAGCAGGGCCTGCATCAGGTCCAGCTCGGCCTCCAGGTCGGCCAGGCCGGTGACGCTCGCGAGCAGGCCGCCGACCGCGGCGGCGCGGCCGTCGCGGGTGTGGGTGGTCTGCAACAGCAGCCGGTCCAGCCGGGAGCGCAGGAAGGCGCGGTTCGCCCGCAGGAAACGCAGGCTCGGCAGCTCGGGGGCGCGGGTCTCCTGGCGCTTGACCTCGTAGCTGGTGACGCTGCGTCCGTCGGTGCCCGCGGCTGCGGGAGCGGACCCGCGAGCCGCCGTCACGGCGACGGCCAAAGCCATGGCCAGGGCGACCAGGGGACGCGGCGCCCGCCCCGCACGGAAACGGTAGACCATGCTCAGCCCCTCCAGGTGCGGACGACCTTGCCCGTGGCGGCGTCGACCACCACGGTCAGGGGCGCCCCGGTGTCCGAGACGTAGACGACGGCCCAGGTCGCGGCGTCGGGCCGCTGGTCGTGGAGCGCGCCGCGGATCAGCAGGGCGCTGCCCAGCCGGCCGCCCTGCTCCTGGCGGAAGCGGCGGCCGTGCTCCTGCTCGGCGGCGGCGACGGCGGCGCCGCTGTCGATCCAGGTCTCCGGCAGCGGGGGCGCGGGGAAGGCGAAGCCCAGGTCCGCGGCCTCGGCGATCCTGCCCTGCCGCACGGTGTAGCCGCGGGCGGCGTCCCGTTCGGGCGAGTAGTAGAGGTAGCCCCAGCGGGCGGCCGTCCCCTGCCCGGTCAGGTCCTCGTCGTTCTCCAGGTAGACCAGGCGGGCGTCCGGGGCCCAGATCCGGGCGGCGTCCGTGGCCAGGTCGAGGCCGGCGCGCGCGCCCACGGCCGGGGGCTCGCCGGCCCGGACCGGCGGCACGATCGGCGGGCAGGCCCAGGCCAGGAAGGCGAGCAGGGCAAGGCGGCGGACAAAGCGGGGCATCGTGCGGCCTCCTAGAACAGGAACGTGGAACCCACGCTGAACTCGTAGTTGGCGTTGTCGCGGCGCGCGTCGGCGGTGCCGGAACTCATGGCATGGCGGCGGAACTCGAAGGTGACGGCGGTCGTGCGCTTGACGAAGAAGTCGAGGCCGGCGCCGTAGTTCAGCGTGCCCTCGGTGGCGCCTTCCATGATGGAGTTGCCGGCGCCGACGGTCAGGTAGGGCACCATCTGCCGGCCGGGCAGGAGCTTGACGTTGGCGTTGAAGGCGTAGAACAGCATGTGGAACTCCTCCTGCTCCAGCGTGAGCCCGAAGAGGGATTCCACGATCTCGGCCGGCCGGTCGACGTGGGTCCAGCCCACCCCGGCCCCGATGCCGATCATCTCCATCAGGTAGTACTCGGCGCGCCCGCCCAGCACCAGGGAGTTGGACTTGCGGTCGAAGGCGTAGCCGCCCGCGTAGAGCGTGACCGCATAGGCGCCGACGCGGGAGAAGAGGCGCGGGTTGGGCCGGAACTCGAGCCCGGACATGTCGTCGAACTCCTCGCACAGCGAGGCATGGATCCAGCCCGTCTCGCTGTCGGACAGGCGCACGTTGTACCACTCGTCCTTCTTGGCGATCACCGGGAAGCGCGAGCCGCCGGCGTACACCCCCACGATGGCGAACGTGTGGCCGGGACCGGTGCGCACGACGTTGACGCCGGCGTCGCCCAGGCGGACGCTCTTCTCGGTCAGGACGTAGGGGGCGTTCAGGGTCGGGCCCGCGGCGTCGGCGGGGGCCCGACCCTGAACGCCCCCTACGTCCTGACCGAGAA
>JACZKN010000375.1 GCA_014859985.1 Candidatus Krumholzibacteriia bacterium
CTGCTGCACGCGGGCTTCAACCGCCTGCTGGCCTGGCCGCTGCCGGCCACGGCGCTGCTGCTGGTCGCGGTGCCGGCGGTGCTGGCGGCGGCCCACCGGCTGGGCGAGCGGCACCTGCGCGCCTGGTTGGGGCGCGGCTTCGACCGGGACACCGAGCTGCTGGCGTTGATCCGCAGCGGCGAAGTGCGCGGCTCGCCCCTGGGCCGCTACCTCGAGTCCCTGCGCACCCTGGCCGCGCCGGCCGCCCTGGCGGACATGCTCTGCCTGCTGCGCCTGCAGGCGGAGCTCGCGATCCGCGCCAAGGGCGAACTGCTGCTGGCGGAGCAGGGATTCGCGCCGATCCCCGACCCCGAGCTCGGGGCCAAGCTGGCCGAGGTGCGGCACCTGGAGCGGTCCGTCGGGCGTGCCGGGTTGCTGGCCCTGCGCCCGGTCAGCCCCTGGCGGGGCGTCGGCCGCTGGCAACGCCACCGGCTGGAGGAGAGCTGACGCCTCGCGGGGCGCTAGGGTCCGGTCGGCAACGTGGCCACGAAGCCGACCATCACGCCGAACGAGGCGGCTTCGCCGTCGGCGGGCAGGCCCCGGTAGACCTGATTGATCATCTCCAGGGTTTCGGTGACGGCGGCGTTGAAGCCCAGGGCGATGCCGCCGGTTTCCCAGGCGCGACCGGCGCCCGGTGCGGACGCATCGTGGCCGTCCACGAAGGCGCCGTCGAATTCCAGCAGCAGCTGCCGGCCGGCGGCCAGGGTCCAGTAGGTGCCGATGGCCAGTTCCATATCCGTCGTGCGCGAGGGCCCCTCGCTGCCGTCACGGCCGCTGATCGCCAGACCGGCCCGCGTGTACAGGCCCCAATGGTCTAGTTCCGGCGAGGCGTCCCAGTTCAGTTCGAGCGATGGATTGGCCGTGAAGCCGCCGCCGTCGGCGCCCGTGAAGGCGACGGACAGGTCCAGATCGAGGGACCTGGTGTCGAAAGCCGTGCCGAACAGGCCGAAGGCCATCTCGCTCTCGCTGTTGAGGAAGTGCCCGTCGGCGGACAAGGCGGCCCCGACGAACGCGGACACGCGGTCGGTGATCCCGTAGCCCAGCAGCATCTCGCTGCCGACCGAGCGCTCGGCCGTCGCCAGGCCGAACCCGTCCTTGCCCAGGTACATCTCGAAGTCCGTGGCGCCGCGATCGACAGGTTCGGTCGTGTCGGCGGCCAGGGCGGCCCCAGTGCCCACGGCCAGGGCCGTGGCCAGCATCAGCAGGCGTCGCGGGTCGTTGGCTGGCATGACGCATCATCCTTCCGGTTTGCATGGTCGGGAGAGATCCGGTGCGAGGCGCAGCCCGTGCAGCCCCCGCAAGGGGAGGCCGCGGTGGTGCGCCGACCGGGGCGGAATCGCTTCCAGGCGCGTTGCCCGAGAAAAGCGGCGGCACCGGCCAGCAGGACGAAGACACCCAGCAGGTCCGGGGACGGCGCGGTCATGCCACCAGCCTCCCCAGGTTGTAGACCGCGGCCGCCAGCACCCAGGCCAAGGCGGTCAGGCCGCCGAACTGCAGCCACGCCCAGCGCCAGCTGCCGGATTCGCGGCGGGTCACCGCCACCGTCGCCATGCACGGCGTGCCCACCAGCAGGAAGATGATCAGGGAGACCCCGACCAGGGGAGAATAGTCGGCGCGCAGTCTCTCGCCGACGTCGCCGGGATCGGCGTCGTCGCCCAGCGCATAGACGATGCTCATCTGGGAGACGAAGACCTCCTTGGCCGCGAACGCGCCCAGGGACGCGGTGACGATGCGCCAGTCGTAGCCCAGGGGACTGAACACCGGTTCCAGGGCCCGGCCGATGCGCCCGGCCACGGAGTACGCGAGCGACTCGGCGGCCTGCCGGGCGACGATCTCCTGCTCGGTGAAGACCGCCCCGCCGGCGAGCGCGTCGTCCACGTCGAAGTGCTCCTTGCGGGGGTAGGTGGACAGGGCCCAGAGCACGATCGAGATCGCCAGGATCACGGTGCCGGCCTTGCGCAGGTAGACGAGGGAGCGGTCGGCCATGCGTCCCAGGACGTCCCGCAAGGTCGGCAGGCGGTACGGGGGAAGCTCCAGCACGAAGGGCGTCGCGTCGCCCTTGAGGATGGTGCCCCTGAGCACCAGCGCCAGCCCCAGGGCCAGGACGATCCCGAAGACGTACACGCTCCACATCGCCGTGGTGCGCCAGGCCGCCGGGAACACGGCCGGGATGATCAGCAGCCAGATGGGCAGGCGCGCGCCGCAGGACATCAGGGGCAGCACCATCATCGTGGCCAGCCGGTCGCGTTCGCTCTCGATGGTGCGCGTGGCCATGATGCCGGGGATCGAACAGCCGAATCCCGTCACCAGGGGCAGGAAGCTCTTGCCGTGCAACCCGACCCGGCTCAGGACGCGGTCCGTCAGGTAGGCGGCCCGGGCCAGGTACCCCGTGTCCTCCAGCAGGGAGAGGCACAGGAACAGCAACACGATGTTCGGCAGGAAGATCACCACGCCGCCGACGCCGGCGATGATCCCGTCCACCAGGAGCGAGAGCAGGGCCGAGTCCGGCGACCCCGGCCAATGGGCCGTGACCAGGGAACCGAGACCGCCCACGGCGGCGTCGATCCAGTCCATCGGCGCGGCGCCCAGGGTGAAGGTGACCCAGAAGACGCCGTACATCACCAGCAGGAACAGGGGCAGACCCAGCAGCCGGTGCGCGAGGACAGCATCGATGCGGGTGGTCAGGCGGCGGGCGTTCGGCCGCGGTGCCGCAACCAGCACCCGCGCCAGCAGCAGGTCCGCCGCGGCGGCCAGGCGCCGCATCCGCTCGACGGAGGCCTCGCCGCCGGCCGTCGGCTGGGTAATGCCCCCCAGGGCGGCGGCGACCTCCGCCGAGACCCCCGGGCCGGTGCGGGTCGCGGCGGACAGCACGGCGGCCTTCAGGTCGTCCAGCCCCTGGCCGCGGGCGGCGGCGGTCTCGACCACGGGGATGCCGAGCAGTTCGCCGAGCCAGAGCGTGTCGACCACCTGCCCCGCCTTGTGCGCCTCGTCGGACATGTTAAGGCAAAGGACGGTGTTGGCGCCCAACTGCATCACCTGCAGCAGGAACATGAGGCTCCGCCGCAGCACCGTGGCGTCGGCCACGACCACCACGACATCGTGGTCGCCGTGGGTCAGCTCGTCCTGGGCGATCCGCTCCTCGGGGGAGTAGGCCGTCAGGCTGTAGGTACCGGGCAGATCCCGGACGAGCACGTCCTGGCCAGGGATGCGCCAGCGACCTTCCCGGCGCTCGACGGTCACGCCCGGGTAGTTGCCCACCTTTTGCCGAGCTCCGGTCAGGGCATTGAAGAGGCTGGTCTTGCCGGAATTGGGGTTCCCCGCCAGGAGCACCCGCAAGGGCCGCAGAACAGACAAGGGCGGGTGTTGAAGGTTCTTCTTCATTTGTTAGACACCTCTACAAGGAGGGCCAAAAAAAACTACAGGGCCTCGATCAGCACGGCAGCCGCTTCGTTCTTGCGCAGCGCCAACTCGAAACCCTGCAACCTGATCCACATGGGATCGCCCGTCGGGGCGATCCTCGCCAGTTCGATGGTCGTGTCCGGCAGGATCCCCATGTCCAGCAGGCGCTGGCGAATGGCCCCTTGCCCTTCGATCTGGCGGACGCGGCCCTTCTGGCCCGGCCGCAGGTCGGCAACGCTCATGACGGTATTCCTTTCGCCCAGGCCGTGCAGGGCGGGGCAGTGGTGGGGGCAGTGATCGGCCCCCTCCTGCACCCGCGAACACTGGTGGAAGTGGCGCAGGTGGTCCCGCCCGTCGGGGCAGACCTCCATGTATTCGAACAGGCGGACCAGGCGGTCGAGGGTCGCTGCGGAGAGGCTGTGTTCGGCCACGCAGGCGTCGGCTTCCGCGATCTCCGGCGGCAACCCCAGGAAGGTACCGAAGAAGCGGCGTAGCACCCTGTGGCGGGAGTAGATGCGCCGGGCGGCGGCAGCCCCGGTGTCGGTCAGGGCGACGTATTCGCGCCGCTCGTACCGGATCAGGCCGGCCTCCTCCAGTCGCCGCATCGCCGGCGATACCGAGCCGGGCTTGACGCCCCGGGCCTCGGCGATATCGCGCACCCGGGCGAATCCGTGCTCGGTGACCAGCCGGAACACCGACTCGAGGTAATCCTCGAGGGCCGGGGTCAGGGCAGGCAGGGCGGCGTTGGCGGGCATCTCGGCTCCTGTTAGACGGGTCTAATTTAGATCTATCTAACAGGCGGCCGGACGGGAATCAAGAAAAAACGAGGTGCCCCGCTAGAGCAGCCGCACCAGCCCGCCCCAGCGCACGTCCGTGCGGAATCCGTGCTTCTGGTAGAACCGCCGCAGGAAGAAGTGGGTCTTGACGTGGCGATAGTCCCGCGCGGCCATGCGCGTGCAGAAATCGTCCAGCACCGCGGCGGCGATGCCCCGCTCGCTCAAAGTCGGCGTGACCACGATGCCGTCCAGGAAGACGCTCTGGGCGTCCTGGGCCCGGTAGACCAGGCCGCCGATGATCTGCTCGGCCTCGTCGGTGACCACGTAATGGTGGTCGCCCTCGCCCAGGGGCACCGGATAGCCGGCCTGCAGGAAGAGCCGGTAGAGCAGGCCCACCTCCGCCGGACCCGCCGGTTCGCCGATGGTGTAGCGCAGGCCCTCGCGGTCGGTGACGGTCGAGCGCACCACCACGTGGTCGCGCTCCGGGTCGCCGATGGTGCGCAGTTCGATGCGGTCGTCGCCCAGGCGGTGGGGGAAGGCCAGGCGGTTGAAGGCCAGGCGGTCGTCGGGGTCCGCGAGCGCGGCCTGCAGCTCCGACAGTTCCACCATCTGCACGAAGCGCCGGTCCGGATGGCGGAAGATGCGGATCAGCAGCCGGTCGAAGATGTCCAGCAGGCGCAGGTCCGCGTTGCGGAAATAGGTCCTGCGAAAGAGGGTGAAGCGCACGATGGGCGGCTCGCGGTCCAGGCGGAACAGGCGGTTCAGTTCGTCCAGGATCTCCAGCTTCGCCCGGGCGGTGGCCTGGCCGTTGACGCGCTCCCAGTCCTCGTAGCGGTGCACCGCCGCCTGCAGGGCCAGCGGTTCGTAGTATCGGGTTTCCAGCGCGGCGACGAAGGCGTCCAGCGTCTCGTTGAAGCCCAGGCCGAGGTCGGCGGCGCCCGGACCCCGCACCTCGGCCTGCAGCTCCCTGAGCCAGGCCAGCGCATCGCCCACGCCCAGGGCCTCGACCACGGCCTCGAAGATCCAGGCGCGCTCCAGGTACTCGCGGGTCCACGGGTAGTGGCTGATGGTGTGCTGGTACATGTTGCGCCAGATGGGCCGGATCAGCGATAGGGGCCCGTCGTAGCGGTGCCAGCCGGTGAGGTTGTTCTGCACGGCGCCGCGCCGGAAGTCGGGCTCGGGCACCACGATGTTGTTGGGGGTGATCAGGCCGGGGATGATGCGCCGGTCGCTGTTGCGCCAGCCCTTGACGACCACGCTCATGGCGCGGACCATCAGCTGGTGCCAGCGCATGCGGCTGGGCGGGGTGGTGCCCGGCCCGCGCACGCTGCTGAACTCGCGGATCTTCTCCCACACCGTCAGGTCGCTGACGTAGGCCATCGACAGCGCGCCCAGCTCGGGCCGGCAGCAGCCGAACTTGGGCAGCATGGGGGTGCCGAAGGGGTAGCCGCGCAGGGCGATGTACCAGAAGATGGTCTCGCGCACGAGCTCCTGGTCCACGTTCACGCGGATGATCAGCTGCAGGTCGAAATGCTTGCCCGCCCGCGTGTTGATGCTGACGCGGTAGCGCGCGTCCTCGTAGCGGCTGATGATCCGCGAGACCCAGATGCCGCCGGGGCCGATCTCGGCCAGGCGCAACTGCTCGCCCTCGAAAGCCAGCAGCACCGACTCCTTCAGGAAGGTCGTGCCCACCAGCACCTCGCGCAGGCGCGCGACCTCGGCCTCGCCCAGGCCTTCCTGGAAGACGATCCTGCCCTGCCAGGCGGCGGGATCGGCGTGCCCGCCGTCCTCTTCCAGCTTGGCCTCGAACCACCGGGACAGGCCGGCGAACTCCTGCTCGGCTGCCGCGGCCAGCTCGGGGTCGGCGTCGTGCAGGGCCCAGCTCACCAGTTCCTCGCGGATGGGGGTGTAGAACTCGGGGTGGAAGCGGCCGAAGTCCGCCAGCAGGCGGAAGAGGTCGCGGAAGACGCCGCGCACCGACTCGTCGGCAGGCCACGCCAGTTGGTCGCGGTAGGAGTGCAGGCGCTGGCGCAGCGACTGCAGGCGCCGCGGCTCGATGGCCGCGGCGGCGATGGCGGCGAACCCTTCATCGTCCAGGAACGGCTGCCCCGACTCGATGAACGCCGGCAGGTAGCGCTGGTAGTCGGGCACCGGCTCGTCCAGCACCAGCACCTGGAAGGCGCGGCTGCGCACGGCCTTGGCCGGGTGCCAGGCCAGGGCCTCCAGGCGGCGCCGGATCACCGCGCCCTGGCGCAGGCCCACGTGCTCGAGCTGGCTGTCCAGTTCGGCCACGGCGTGCACCGCCGCGCCGTCGGGTCCGAACAGGGCCTGGCGGCACAGCAGGTCCACCTCCGCCACCTGGCGGTCGACCGCGCCGGCGGGCCCGGGGCGGGCGGCGTCGGGGCGGCGCTCCCGGGGCAGCGCGACCTGCTCGCTGAACGGCCCGAGGTCCGTGTCCCAGCCCAGCAGGCAGGGGCCGAAGGCCTCGAGCTGGGGATTGGCCAGCCACAGCAGCGGCTGGCGCACCAGCAGGCCCAGGTCGACGGTCGGGCCCTTCAGGCGGTACTCCAGGTCGCCGATGCGCAGCCAGCCGGGCCGGCCGGGAAGGATGGCCAGGGCGGCGCCGGTCTGGTTGTTGCGCAGGCCGTCGGGGTCGGCGACGATGGCGGTCTCGAGCACGCCCAGGTCGCGGTAGAACCAGCGGGGGATGCGTACCTGCCAGGCGCCGACCGCGAGGTCGGGTTCACGGGTCCGGTACATCCCTTCGATGACGTCGCGGAAGCCGGTCTCGATGTTCTTGCGGCGCAGCGAGCCCTTGGGTGTCAGCTCGCCCCGGGCGGCGGTGAAGTCCCGCTCCAGGACCGCGAAGTTCACCACGCGCTCGAAGGGGGCGAGGTCGCCGTTGGCCGCGGTCACGATGCGCCTGAAGTACTCGCGCCGGCCCTGCTCCCCGTGCAGGGCGCCCAGGACCGGATCCTCCGGATCGGGCACGATCAGCAGGGTGTTGTAGCTGCGGCCGTCGCCCGCCAGGAAGGTGCGCCTGATGCCCGGCACGCCCTCGAACAGGGATTCGACCCGGCGCGGCGCGATGGTCTGGCCCCGGTTGTTCTTGTAGATGTCCTTGATCCGGTCGACGATCTCCAGTTGCCCGCCGGGCGTCTGCCGGAATAGGTCGCCGGTGGCCAGCCAGTGGTCGTCGCTCTCCGGGTTCTCGACCGTCAGGTCGCCGGGCGCGCCGTCATCGGGCAGGTAGCGGGCGATGTAGACCCCGGCGATCTTCAGCTCCTCCTGCTCGCCGAAGGTCACCTTCACCCCGGGCAGGGGGACGCCGACGGAATTCTCCTCGTATTCGTCCGGCGGCGTCATGGTCAGGCCGCCCGTGCCCTCGGTCATGCCGAAGCCGCTGCACAGGCGCACGCCCATGCGGTGGAAGAAGCGGAAGACCTTGGGGTCCAGCCAGCCGGCCGCCGACAGGCCCCAGGCCAGGCGGTCGCCCACCACGGCGCGGAAGACCTCCGGCGCCTCGGCACCCCCCGCCTGCGCGCGCTGCAGCTCCACCACCCGGTCGCGGATCTGCACCCAGCGCACGGGCACGCTGATCAGGGCGGTGGGACGCACTTCCGCCAGCTGGCCCAGCAGGGAGTCCGCCGACGGGTTGCCGGCGAAGACGTAGGTTCCGCCCCAGAAGATGGTGCCCAGCATCTCCAGGTAGCGGCCGAAGGTGTGGTGCAGGGGCAGGTAGCAGAGCAGCACCTCGTCGCGGCCCACGAAGGGCAGGGCGGCGGCCCGGGCGAAGCGCTTGCTGACCAGGTTCAGCTGGGAGAAGACCACGCCCTTGGGCCGGCCCGTGCTGCCGGAGGTGAACATCACCGTCGCCGGGTCGCGCGGGCCCAGGCGGGGACGGGCGGCCAGGGCGGCGTCCACCTCCGCGGTCGAGAGCAGGGCCCGCTGCTCGTCCAGCAGCCGGATGTCCGCGCTGCCCAGGGGCCGGCACGGATGCAGGGTGAAGATGCGGAACCGCGCGCGGCAGTGGTCGCGCACCGCCAGCAGCTTCTCGACCCGGTCGGGGGTGTCGCAGACCACGGCGGTGACGTCCAGGCGGTCGACGATCCACACGAGGTTCTCGACGCTGGCGTGCACGTCCAGGGGTGCGACCGGGATGTCGTGGCAGAGGCAGGCCAGGTCCGCGCAGGCCGCGCCCACGGAATTGGCGTTCAGCAGGGCCACCCGCGGCGGCCGGTCGCTGCCGGCGGGACGGCCGTCCCGCAGCAGCACCGCGGCCGTCTCGCGCACGCGGCGCAGGACGGCGGCGTAGCTCCAGTCGCCGCCGTCCTGGTCGGTCAGGTCGCGGAAGAGCACGTGGTCGCCCTGGGCCGCCGCCCGCTGGACGAGCAGGTCGCCCAGGGAAAAGCCGATGTCCTCGACCACCCGGAACACGAGCTCGGCCCAGCGCAGGCGGGCCGCCGCGTCGGGCAGAGCGGTCAGGAAGTCCGGGTGGCGGGTGTCGTCCAGGAACCGCAGCCAGAGGTCGCGCTCCGTCGCCGCCGGCACGGCGGCGTGGCGCGCCGCGGCGC
>JACZKN010000376.1 GCA_014859985.1 Candidatus Krumholzibacteriia bacterium
GGCCAGGGCGGCCGCCAGCCACACCAGGCTCACGGCCGCGCCGGCCACGAGCAGGCCCGTGCCGCGCCGGGTCACGGCTTGCTCCCCTGGGGCCGGCGCACCCGCGGGTCGGCCCGGTGGTAGAGCAGGTCCGCCAGCAGCGAGCCCGCGACCACCGCCGTGGCGGCGAGGACCGTCGTCGCCATGATCACCGGGTAGTCCCGGGCCCACAGGGCCTCGACCGTCAGGCGGCCCATGCCGGGCCAGGAGAAGACCGTCTCCACCGCCACGGCGCCCCCCAGCAGCGCCGGCAGCTGCAGCCCCCCCAGGGTGATCACCGGCAGCAGCGCGTTGCGCAGGGCGTGGCGGCGCAGGATGGTCCCTTCGCCAATTCCGCGGGCCCGGGCGGCGGTGATGTAGTCCTGGCCCAGCACCTCGTCCAGGGAGGCCTGCAGGTAGCGCGCGGTGCCCATGAAGGTGCCCAGGGCCAGGGTCAGCACCGGCAGCACCAGGTGGCGCAACAGGTCCAGCAGGCGCGCAACCGGCGGCAGGAAGGCGGCGTCCGGGGCGTGCATGCCACCCAGCGGCAGCCACCCCAGCCCGCGCCCCGCCACGAGCAGCAGCAGCAGGCCCAGCCAGAACGTGGGCACCGAGTACAGGGCCAGACCCGCGCCCCGCAGCAGGTGTTCCACCACGCCGCCCCGGCGGGCGGCCATCGCCAGGGCCGTGCCCACGGCCAGCAGCAGGTGCAGGGCGTAGGCGGCCACCGTCAGCAGCAGGGTCGGGCCCAGGGCCTCGCCCAGCATCCGGCCCACCGGCCGCTGCTGGGCCAGGCTCCAGCCGAAGTCGCCCCGCGGCAGCCCGCCCAGCCACTGCCCGTAGCGCACCAGAAGCGGCCGGTCCAGTCCGTAGCGGGCGCGGATCAGTTCCCGGTCCTGGTCGGTCAGGTGCTCGGACAAGGCCTGCACCCCGCGGGGCTCGCCGGGCGCCAGGTGCACCGCGAAGAACACCACCGAGGCCAGCACGAACACCAGCAGCAGACAGGACAGGATGCGGCGCAGCAGCCAGGCGGGCATCGGGCACCTTCAGGGGGGTGGCAAGCGACGGGGCTGAGTGTAGGGACCGGGCGCCGGGGCGGTCAAGGGCGCAGGGCGGCGGTCAGCCGGCGGTCGCCGCCAGGCCCAGGGTGCCGGCGAAGGCCGCGGCCAGGGCCGGCGCCAAGGCGTCCAGTTCCTGCGGGCCGTACCGGGCGCCGCGCAGCTGACCCAGGTCGGTGGTCCCCAGGGCCAGCTCCCGGGCCGGCACATCGGCCCCCGGCTTGCCGGGGCGCAGGAAGCGCAGCAGCTCCAGGTGGCCCGGTCCCGCGAGGATCGAGCCGTGCTGCAGGAAGCAGCCGCCGGTGCGGCGCTGGGCGCTGCCGACGAGCTTGCGCCCGGCCACGGCGATCTCGTAGCGGCCGGCGCTCCGGAAGCAGACCAGGCCGCGGGCCTCGTCGCGCGACTCGCCCTCGGCGATCTCCGCGGCGATGCCCAGGCCGGCCAGGAAGGCCACCAGGGCGCGGTTGATGGTCAGGTAGACGTCGTGGAGCGAGTCGCCGAACAGCGGACCCGGCGAGGTGCCGACCACGGCGTAGGTCAGCTCGTCCGCGTGCAGGATCGCGCGGCCGCCGGTGGGCCGGCGCACCACGTCCCAGCCCGCGGCACGCACGCCGTCGGCGTCGAAGTCGTCCACCTGCTGGTTGTAGCCGATGGTCACCGCCGGCGGGTCCCAGCGGTAGATGCGCAGCACGGGATCGTCACCCGGGCGGTAGGCCGCCAGCAGGTCCCGATCCCGTGCCATGTTCGCCGCCCCCGGCAGGGCTCCGTCGGCCAGGACGCGCAGCCTCGCCACGGTCAGCCGCAGTTGCAGGGCCCGAGCCAGCGCAGGTCCGGCTCGCGGGCCGCCTTGGCCTCGTCCATGCGCCCGACCGGCGTGGTGTGGGGCGCGCCGTGCAGCAGCTCCGGATCCTCCTGCGCCTCCCGATGGATCGCCCGCACCGCCGCCACGAACTCGTCGAGGCTCTCCCTGGTCTCGGTCTCCGTGGGCTCGACCATGAAGGCCTCCTCCACGATGAGCGGGAAGTAGATGGTGGGCGCGTGCACGCCGTAGTCCAGCAGGCGCTTGGCCAGGTCCAGGGTGCGGACCCCGTACTTGTCCTTCCAGCTGGCGCCGCTGGCCACGAACTCGTGGAGGCAGCCCGTGTCGTGGGGCACCGGCAGGATGTCCCGCAGGCTGGCCAGCAGGTAGTTGGCGTTCAGCACCGCGCAGTCGCTGACCCGCGCCAGGCCGTCGCCGCCGTTGCGCAGGATGTAGCTGAGGGCGCGCAGGCACACGCCGACGTTGCCGTACCAGGTGTGGATGGCCGCGTCGTCCGGTCCGGTCGGCATCCGCTCCAGCGTCCAGCCGGCCTGGTCGCTGCCGGCGATGCGCGGGCCCGGCAAAAACGGCGCCAGCTCGGCGCTCACGCAGATGGGACCGGCGCCGGGGCCGCCGCCGCCGTGGGGCGTGCTGAAGGTCTTGTGCAGGTTCATGTGCACCACGTCGAAGCCCATGTCCCCCGGCCGCGCCCGGCCCATGATGGCATTGAGGTTGGCGCCGTCCATGTACAGGCGGCCGCCCGCGGCGTGGACGATCTCCGACACCTCGCGGATGTCGTTCTCGAACAGGCCCAGGGTGTTGGGGTTGGTGATCATGATGCCGGCCGTCTTCGGCCCCACCGCCGCGCGCAGGGCGGCCAGGTCGATGCGGCCGTCGTCGGCCCGCGACGGGATGGTGCGCGGGACCAGACCGGCCACCACCACCGAGGCGGGGTTGGTGCCGTGGGCGCTGTCGGGGATCAGGATCTCGGTGCGGTCGAGGTCGCCGCGCGAACGGTGCAGGGCGCGGATCACCAGCATGCCCAGGTACTCGCCCTGGGCGCCGGCGGCGGGGATCAGGCTGCAGGCCACGAACCCGGTGATCTCGCAGAGCGCGGTCTCCAGCAGGTGCAGGGCCGCGAGCAGGCCCTGGACGTCCTCGGGGTCCTGCTCCGGGTGCAGGTCCGCCAGCCCGGGCATGGCCGCCACCTGCTCGTTCAGCCGCGGGTTGTGCTTCATGGTGCAGCTGCCCAACGGGTACATGCCGCGCTCGATGTGGTGGTTCAGGTTCGACAGCGCCGTGAAGTGGCGCAGGACCTCCGGCTCGCTCAGCGAGGGCAGGTCCGCCCGCTCGGCGCGGCGCGCCGCCGGCGGCAGATCGACCGTCACCGGCTGTCCGTCCCAGCGGGGAAAGGTCAACCCGCGGCGGCCCGCACGGCCCTTGTCGAAGACGGAGGCGGGCAGGTCGGCGTTCCAGCGGCGGATCCGCTTCTGCGGGGTGCTCATCTCAGGCGTCCTTTCCCGCGACGAAGTCCGCGACGAGGCGGCCGTACTGTTCGATCTCGGCGGCGGTGCGCTTCTCGGTGACGGCCACCAGGAGGTCGCCGTCGCCGCAGCCGGCGAAGCCGGCCAGGGGGATGCCGGCCAGCACGCCCCGCCTGCGGGCGAAGGCGCGGAACAGGCGGGCCGGGCGCGGCAGCCGCAGCACGAACTCGTTGAACACCGGGCCGGGGAACGGCAGGGTGACGCCGCGTACCTCCAGCAGCCGGCGGCGCAGGGCGGCGGCGCGGACCAGGTTGGCCTGGCCCAGGTCGGGCAGGCCGTCGCCGCCCAGCATGGCCAGGTACACCGTGGCGCGCAGGGCGTTCAGGCCCTGGTTGCTGCAGATGTTGCTGGTGGCCTTCTCGCGGCGGATGTGCTGCTCGCGGGTCTGCAGGGTCAGCACGTAGCCGTCCTGGCCGCGGGAATCGCTGGTGCGACCGACGACGCGCCCGGGGATGCGGCGCTTGTGCTCGTCGCTGCAGGCCAGAAAGCCCAGCAGCGGCCCGCCCCAGCCCAGGTTGATGCCGAAGGGCTGGGCCTCCCCCACCGCCAGTTCGGCGCCGTACTCGCCCGGCGACTTGAGCACCGCGAGGGAGACCGGATTGACGCAGGCGATCACCGCCGCGCCGCCCGCCTTCGCCGCCGCCGCCAGCTCGTCCACCGGCTCGACCAGACCCAGGTAGTTGGGATTCTGGATCACCGCGGCGGCGCTGCCGTCGGCCAGCTTCGCCAGCGCCGCGGGGTCGGTGGTCCCGGCCGCGGTGAGCGGCGCCTCGACGATGGCCACGCCCTCGCCCGCGAGCATGGTGCCCAGCACGCGGCGGTAGCGGGGGTTCAGCCCGCCCGGCAGCACCACGCGCTTCTTCCTTTTCGCCGCCACCGCCACCGAGACGGCCTCGGCCAGGGCCGTGGCGCCGTCGTACATGCTGGCGTTGGCGACCTCCAGGCCCGTCAGGCGGCAGATGTAGGTCTGCCACTCGTAGATGGCCTGCAGGGTGCCCTGGCTGACCTCGGGCTGGTACGGCGTGTAGGCGGTCAGGAACTCGCTGCGCGAGACCACCGCGTCGCAGGCCGCCGGGACGATGGCGTCGTAGACGCCGCCGCCCAGGAAGCAGACCAGCTCGCCGGTGCCGTGGTTGCGCAGGGCGGCGCGCCGGAAGTACCGGCGCACCTCCTCCTCGCTCAGGCCCGGCGGCAGGTCCAGGGGGCGCTGCAGCCGCACCGCGGCCGGCAGGTGGGCGAAGAGGTCGTCGACGCTGTCGGCGCCGATCACCGAGAGCATCGCGCGGATGTCCTCGGCGGTGTGCGGGACGTAGGCCATCGCGGTCTCAGCCTCCGATGAGCTTGTTGTAGGCGCCGGCGTCCAGCAGCTGGTCCAGCTCGGACGGGTCGCTGATGCGGACCTTGAACAGCCAGCCGTCGTCCAGCGGATCCTTGTTCAGCAGCTCGGGGCTCTCGACCAAGGCCTCGTTGATCTCGACGATCTCGCCGGAAACCGGCAGGTAGAGGTCGGCCACGGCCTTCACGGACTCGATGGTACCGATGGTGTCGCCCTGGCTGAACTCCGACCCGATCTCGGGCAGCTCGACGAAGACAATGTCGCCCAGCTCGCCGGCGGCGAAGTCCGTCACGCCCACGGTGCCGAGCTCGCCCTCGACCTGCACCCACTCGTGTTCCTGCGTGTACTTGCGATCATCAGGCACCATGACGTCGTCTCCTGCTGTTGGCTGTCACGCGGACAGCGGCCGCTCGGCCCGCGGGTCACCCTTGGTGCGGGCCGGAAGGAACGGGAAAGGCACGGTGCGGCAGGCCAGGTCGCGGCCCCGCACGTCCACGGCCAGGGGCCCGTCGGCGGCGTCGGCCGCCACGAGGGCCATGGCCAGGGGCTTCCTGAGGGTGGGGCTGAAGGTGCCGCTGGTGACGAAGCCCACCTCGCGGCCGGCCTGCCTGACGGCCTGGCCCTGGCGGGCGATGCCGCGGTCGGTGATCTCCAGGCAGACCAGGCGGCGGGGCACACCGGCGTCCTTCTGGGCCTGCAGTGCGGCGCGGCCGGTGAACTCGCCCTTCTTCAGCTTGACGGCCCAGCCGATGCCCGCCTCCAGGGGGGTGATGTCCTCGGCCAGCTCGTGGCCGTACAGGCAGTAGCAGACCTCGAAGCGCAGGGTGTCGCGGGCGGCCAGGCCCACGGGCACTGCGCCCAGGTCCGCGCCCCGGGCCATCAGCTCCTCCCACACGGGCAGGGCGTCGGCGTTGGGCAGGTACAGCTCGTAGCCGTGCTCGCCGGTGTAGCCGGTGCGCGAGACGATCCAGCGGCCGCGGTCCAGGCCCGGGCCGCCCAGGGTGAAGGCGGTGTAGAAGTCGAGGGCGTCGATGTCCGTGCCGCGGCCGGCCAGCCGCGCCAGGCGCCCCACCAGCTCGCGGGAGTCCGGGCCCTGCACGGCGATCAGCGCGGTGCGGTCGGTCTGGTCCTCCAGGACGACGCCGACCGCGGGCACGCGGGCCTGCAGCCAGGCGGCGATCTTGGCGTGGTTGGCGGCGTTGCAGACCACCAGCCAGACCGCCTCGCCCAGGCGGTAGACCAGCATGTCGTCGAGCACCCCGCCGTCCTCGTGGCACATGGCCGTATAGACGACCTTGCCGGTCGGGATGCCAGCCACCTTGTTGGTGACCAGGGAATCGAGCCAGGCCTCGGCGCCGGGGCCGGTGACCTCGAGCTCGCCCATGTGGGTGATGTCGAACAGGCCCACCCGCTCGCGGCAGGCCGCGTGCTCGGCGAGGGTGCCCTCGTACTGCACGGGCATCGTGTAGCCGGCGTACTCGACCATCTTCGCGCCGCGGGCGCGGTGCCATGCGGACAGGGGGGTGGACCTGAGGGCCGGGGTGTCGCTCACGAACGTTACTCCCGTCGGTGTCCTGGGGCGGGCCGGCGCCGGTACCGGCGGCCGGCCCGACCAATCTAACGCGCCCCCCGTCGCCGAACAAGGGAATAGCAAGGCCCCGCCGGGTCAGCCGAAGAGCTCGCGGAGCATGGCCCCGGTGTAGGACCCCGGGGCGGCCATGACGGCCTCCACCGACCCCTGGGCCACCAGCCGGCCACCCCCGTCGCCGCCCTCCGGACCCAGGTCGATCACGTGGTCGGCGCGGCGGATGACCTCGCCGTGGTGCTCGATCACCAGCACCGTGTTGCCCTTCTCCAGCAGCCCGTGCAGCACCGTCAGCAGGCGGTCCACGTCGCAGTGGTGCAGGCCCGTGGTCGGCTCGTCCAGGATGTAGAGGGTGTGCTGCTGGCCGCCCTTGACCAGCTCCTTCACCAGCTTGATGCGCTGGGCCTCGCCGCCGGAGAGGGTGCCGCCGGACTGGCCCAGGCGCAGGTAGTCCAGGCCCACCCCGTGCATCACGTCCAGGATGCGGCGGCAGGCGGGCACGTTGACCAGGACCTCGCGGGCCTCCTCGACGGTCATCTCCAGCAGCGAGGCGATGTCCCGGCCCTTGAAGGTGACCTCGAGGGTCTCGCGGTCGAAGCGGCGGCCGCCGCACTCCTCGCACATCACCTCCACGTCCGGCAGGAAGTCCATGGTCAGGCGGCGCAGGCCCGCGCCCTCGCAGACGGGGCAGCGGCCGCCGGCGGTGTTGAAGCTGAAGCGGCCGGCGTCGTAGCCGCGCAGGCGGGCCAGGCCGGTCTCGGCGTAGATGCGCCGGATGTGGTTGTACAGGCCGGTGTAGGTGGCGGGGGTCGAGCGCGGCGAGCGGCCGATGGGCGTCTGGTCCACCAGCACCACCGAGGCCACCAGTTGGTCCCCTTCCAGGGCGCGGTAGGGCTCGGGCGTCCGGCGCGCCCCGTGCTTGCGGGCCGCCAGCGCCCGGTAGAGGGTGTCGTGCACCGCGGTGCTCTTGCCCGAACCGGACACGCCGGTCACCACCGTCAGCTTGCCCAGGGGGATCTCCAGGTCGATGTCCTGCAGGTTGCGCCCGCGCATGCCGCGCACCGCGAGCAGGCCGCGCGCGGGGATCCCGACCGTCAGCGGGGCGGGGCCGCCCTGGCCGACGCGGCCGGCCAGCCAGTCGCCCGTGGGCGAGCCCACGCAGGCCTTGACCTCCTCGACGGTGCCCTGGGCCACGATGCGCCCGCCGTGCTCCCCCGCCCCCGGGCCCAGGTCGATGATGTGGTCGGCGGCGAGCATCACGTCGCGGTCGTGCTCGACGACGATCACCGAGTTGCCGCGGTCGCGCAGGGCCTCGAGGGTGGCGATCAGGCGCCCGATGTCCCGGTGGTGCAGGCCGACGCTGGGTTCGTCCAGGATGTAGAGCACGCCCGTCAGCTGGCTGCCGACCTGGGTCGCGAGGCGCACCCGCTGGCCCTCGCCGCCCGAAAGGGTCGAGGTGCCGCGGGCCAGGGAGAGGTAGCTGACGCCCACCTGCAGCAGGAAGCGCATGCGGTGGCGGATCTGCTCGAGGATCGGCTTGGCGACCAGGCGCTCGCGCGCGCCGGGGAAGGCCAGTCCGTCGGCCCAGGCCGCGAACGCGTCGAGGTTCAGGGCCGCGGCCTCGCCGATGTGCAGGCCGCCCACCTTCACCGTCAGCGCTTCCGGGCACAGCCGGTGCCCGCCGCAGGCCGGGCAGGGACGCTCGACCATCAGGCGCTCGAGGGCCGCGCGGACCTTCTCGGACTTGGTCTCCCGGTGCCGGCGCACCAGCTCGGGCACCAGGCCGGTCCAGTCCCTGAGGAAGGCGTTCCAGTGGCGATGTCCCTTGAGCCGCGCGCTGGTCTCCCGGTCGAAGCCGTCGAAGAGGGCGGCGCGGGCCGTCCGGTCCAGCTCGGCAAAGGGCTGCGCCAGGTCGAAGCCCAGGGCGTCGGCCAGCGCCTCGATCTGCACGTACAGCCAGCTGGATTCCTTGCCCTTGAGGAACTCGATGGCGCCCCGGGCGATGCTCCTGGTCTCGTCGGCCACCAGCGCCGCCGGCTCGATGGTGCGCAGCCCGCCCAGGCCGTTGCAATGCCCGCAGGAGCCCGCCGGCGAATTGAAGGAGAAGAGCCGCGGCTCGGGCGCCGCGAAACCGCGCCCGCAGGAGGGGCAGGACGAGGCGCGGCTGTAGACGGTGCTCGCCCCGCCGGTATGCACGATGACCGTGCCGTCGCCCAGCGCGGCGGCCCGGTCCAGGGCCGCCTTCAGGCGGTCGCGGATGCCCGGCCGGCTGACCAGCCCGTCCACCACCACCGCGATGTCGTGGCGGGCGCCGCGGGCCGGGCGGATGTCCTCGTCCAGCTCGTGCATCTGCCCGTCCACCAGCACCCGTACGTAGCCCTGGGCCCGCAGGTCGTCCAGCAGCTGCCGGTGCTCGCCCTTGCGGCCGCGCACCACCGGCGCCAGCAGGAACAGGCGCGTGCCCTCGGGCAGGGCGGCGATCTCGTCCTCGATCTCGGCCAGGGGCCGGCCGGTGGCCGGCACGCCGCAGTCCGGGCAGTGGACGGTGCCGCAGCGGGCGTACAGCAGGCGCAGGAACGAGGCCACCTCGGTGACGGTGCCGACGGTGGAACGCGGGCTGCGGCCCAGGCCCTTCTGGTCGATGGCCAGGGCGGGCGAAAGCCCTTCGATGCGGTCCACGTCCGGCTTGGGCAGCTGGTCCAGGAACTGGTGGGCGAAGCTGGAGAGGCTCTCGATGTAGCGGCGCTGGCCCTCGGCGTAGAGGGTGTCGAAGGCCAGGGACGACTTGCCCGAGCCGCTGGGCCCGGTCACGACGACCAGCCTGCGCCTCGGCAGGCGCAGGCTCAGGTTCTTCAGGTTGTGGACGCGGACGCCCTTGACCACGATATCGCCGTGGCCGGGCGCCGCGGTACGCGCGTCTTCGGTCACGTCACTTCACGGACTTCAGGTCCGCCGGCAGGGCCGCCCAGGCCGCCTTCTCGTCGTCGTCGAGGCCGGCCGTGCCCTCGATCACCGTCGCCTTGGTGATATGGACCGGGATCGCGGGGTAGTCGCGGCCCGCGGCGGGGTTCTTCTCGCCGGCGACGATGCGGTCGGCCGCATCCATGCCCGCGACCACGTGGCCGAACACGGTGTACTGCCGGTCCAGCTGCTCGGTCCTGTCCACGCAGATGAAGAACTGGCTGCCGGCCGAGTCCACGTCCTGGGACCGGGCCATGCTCAGGGTGCCGCGCACGTGCCGGGCGGTGTCGGAGAACTCCTCCTTGAGGCTGGCCTGGCCCTGCAGCCCCTTGTAGCCCTTGCCCTCGAGCATGGCGTTGACCTTCTGCACCTCGGCCATCTCGGCGGGGGTCAGGATGTCCGCCAGGGTCGGGCCGCCCATGCCGTCGTTGCGCGGGTCCTCGTCCTTGCTGTTGGGATCGCCGCCCTGGATCACGAAGCCGGGGATGATGCGGTGGAACACCGTGCCGTCGTAGAAGCCGGTGCGCGCCAGGTGGGTGAAGTTGCCCACGTGGTGGGGCGCCAGCTCCGGGTACATCACCAGCAGGATCGGGCCCGCCTCCGTCTCGAAGCGGACGAAGACCGGGTCCGCCGCCGCCGCGGCGCCGGCGCCGACGGTGCACAGCAGGAGCGCGCCGACGGCGCCCAGGACGAGAATGCGGGCATTGGCCTTGGTGGTCATGGTTCCTCCAGGTGGGGCAGGCTCAGTCGCCCTGCCGGATCAGATAGGTGACGCCCAGTTCGCTGCGCAGCCGTTCGCCGGTGCGGGAGGCCTCGGTCCGGTCGGCCAGGCCACGCAGCAGGACGCGGTGGTAGGTCTGGCCCCCGACCACGGCCGATTCCAGGACCGGCGCGTAGCCCAGGGCCTCGACCCGTGCGCCCAGGCTGCGGGCGTTGTCCAGACTGCGGAACGAACCCAGTTGCAGGCTGTAGGTTCCGCCGGGCACCGCCAGGCGGGCCTGGTCCGCGGTCCGGGGCGGTTCCCGGCGCGGCCCGGTCGCCGGCGGCGGGACC
>JACZKN010000377.1 GCA_014859985.1 Candidatus Krumholzibacteriia bacterium
ACGCCGCAATAGCGGTGCTTGTGCCGGCGCGACGGCGTCACCAGCCGGGCCAGGCGGTCCAGCAGCTGGTGCGGGGTCAGCAGCAGCTCGGTGCGGCCGTCCGTGGTGGGCTTGCGCAGGCGGTAGACCAGCAGGTCGTCACCGAGGCGCCCCAGGCGCTCCCCGCTCAGAGGCGGCCGGGCACAGTACCGGACCAGCCGCTCCAGGCCCTGGCGGTCCCAGCCCGGCACCGTCACCGACGCATCCAACGACCAGCCGCCGGCGTGGTCCGGCGTGTCCAGGGCATGGACCGACAGGTCGTCCAGGTGGCCGTGGCGCAGCAGCCAGCGCAGGCCGCGCTGGCGCATCTTGGCCTGCACGGCCGCGAAATCCTCCTTGCCCAGGTCCAGGGCCGGGTGGAAGACCGCGCCGCCCTCGCCGTCGGCGCTGAACACGCCGTCGGTCACCAGCACGTGGAAGTGGACGTGGCTGCCCAGGTAGCTGCCGAACCGATGCACGGACGCCACGGCCCCGTATCGGGCGCCCGGCGGCGCATCCACGGGCACATCTTCGTGGAGGTGGGGCCGCGGGGGCTGGCCTGGCTGACGGTGGGCTACCTGCCCTGCGCGGCCGCGGCCACCGCGCTGCAGCTGGTCACGGGCTACGATATCCTGCTGGCAGTGCGCGGGGGCCAGACGGTCCTGGCGGCGGTGGACGCCGCCCCCCTCGGTGGCGTGCACGTGGTACGCTACGTCCTGTACGCCGTCGTCCACGGCGGCATGGGGATCACGCTGGGGGCCTTCCAGGTCGCCCTGTGGCGCAGCCTGCGGCCGTGCGGGGCAGCCTGAGCAACAAACGACCGAGAGGCTCGATCCCATGAACAAACGCAAGTCCATCGCCCTGGTGGCCCACGACAACCGCAAGAAGGACCTGGCCGAGTGGGTGCGGTACAACCACGGCACCCTGCGGGGCCACGACCTGGTGTGCACGGGCACCACGGGCCGCCTCATCGAGCAGACGCTGGCCGACAAGCTGGCCGAGGAGGGCAACGGCGGCCCGGTGCCCCGCGTTACGCGCCTGCGCTCGGGGCCCATGGGCGGGGACCAGCAGCTGGGCGCCATGATCGCCGAGGGGCGCGTCGACGTGCTGATCTTCTTCTGGGACCCCATGGAGCCGCAGCCCCACGACGTGGACGTCAAGGCGCTGCTGCGCATCTCGGTGGTGTGCAACGTGCCGGTGGCCTGCAACCGCTCCACCGCCGATTTCCTGATCTCCTCGCCCCTGCTGGGCCGACCCTACCTGCCCATCGCGAAGGACTACTCCGGCTACCTGGACCGCGACCTGGAGTGACGCTGCCGGCGCGGCGGGTGCCGGGGTGTGCCACGAACGGGCGGGCGGATTCCCTGCTCTGAACTCGGCCTGGTCGGGCAAGGGCGCGGCGGCGGGTTGGCCCACAGCAGGACCTATCACTCCGGCGTATCGCAGGGCGGGTCAGTTCACCGCCACGGTCTCGGGCAGCGGCAGCCAGCGCTGCACCGTGTGGCGCAAGGTACGCAGGTTGACCGGCTTGGACACGTAGTCGTTCATGCCCACAGCCAGGCATTGCTCACGATCCGCGGCGGAGGCGTGGGCGGTCAGGGCGATGATGGGAATCCCGGCGCAGGCGCCGCCGCGGGCGCGGATGTGCCGGGTCGCCGTCCAGCCGTCCATTTCGGGCATCTGGCAGTCCATCAGGATGATGTCCGGCACGGTGGCGTCCAGGGCCGTGAGCACCTCGCGGCCATTGGCCGCCAACAACACCTTGAAGCCCATGTTCTGCAGGGCCTTGAGCGCGACGATCTGGTTGACCTGGTTGTCCTCGGCGACCAGGGCCGTTCGGCCCTCGCCCGGCCGCTTCGCCTGGTCCGTCTCCGTAGCGGTCGCGGCGCTCGCCTCGCTCGCCGCCGCCACGGCCATGGGCAGTTCGAACCAGAACTCCGAACCCCGGCCCACCTCGCTGAAGACGCCGATGGTGCCGCCCATCCGCTCGACCAGGTGCCTGGAGATCGCCAGGCCGAGGCCGGTTCCGCCGAAGCAGCGGGTCGTCGACGAATCGGCCTGGGTGAACTTCTCGAAGATCGCGGCCTGCTTGTCCGCAGGCACGCCAACGCCGGTATCCACGACGGCGACGCGCCAACGCGGATCGCCGCCCGGTCCCGGGCCGGTCCGGATACGGATGGTGATGGAGCCCTGCTCGGTGAACTTGATCGCGTTGCCAACCAGGTTCAGCATCACCTGGCGGATCCGCACCGCGTCCCCCGACAGCTGCAGCGGCAGCCCGGACCCGTAGTCGACGCCCAGCGCCAGCGCCTTGCCGGCGCAGATGGGGGCCACCATCATCTGCACCTCGCGGATGATGGCCCGGGGGTCGAAGGGCAGCTGCTCGATAGTCATGCGGCCTGCCTCGAGCTTGGATAGGTCCAGGATGTCGCTGATGACGTTCAATAGGTGGTTGGCCGAGGTCCGGATGAAGCCGAGCCATTCCCGCTGTTCGGGTTCCAGCCGCGTCTCGTTGAGGAGATCGGCCATGCCAATGACGCCGTTCATGGGCGTGCGTAACTCGTGGCTCATGTTGGCCAAAAACTCGCTCTTGGCCTGGCCCGCGCGCACGATGGCCACCTGGTGATCCTCGACCCGCTGCAGCATCTCGTTGAAGCCGTCGACCAGCATGCCGATCTCGTCGGTCGAGCAATTGGGTACGCGGATCGAGTAGTCCCGGCTGTGGGCAACAGTACGCGTCGCCGCGGCGAGCCGGCTGATGGGCGCGGAAATGGTCCGCTGCAGCCGCTCGCTGATGGCCATCACGATCAGCATCACGACCAGGCTCAATCCGGTCAGGAACAGCAGGAGCCGCTGCATCTGGCTGTGGCTCTCCCGCAGGTCGTAGGCCAGCGCAAGGGACCCGACGGTATCCGCGTTCCAGGTCACGGGCACCTTCATGATCATGTACCCGGACTGCGTCACCGGCACCCTCAGGGGCAGGCGCGAGGGGTGCAGCATGGTGTCAGTGAAGGCCTCGCCGTAGCTGGCCAGGGTCGTGTCGCCGATGGCGCAGAGGACCGCGCCCTTCACCGAGGGGATGGCGCCGAACCCGGCCAGGGTCGTGGTGGCGAATCCCGGGTCGTCGAACATGATCGAGGTGGCGCAGTTGTCGGCCACGACGCAGGCCAGGGATTCGAGCTCCCAGGCCAACCGGTCGCGGACGCTGGTCATCTGGTAGCGGAACATGGCGCTGCTGACCATGCCCACCACCAGCAGGTTGCAGCCGAGGATGACCAGGCGCAGCTTGGTCCTGATGGACCGGTTCCTGAGGAGGCACACGTTCATGGTGTCGCGCTCATCACGTTCACTCCTCGATGATCGTCGCCATCTTCAGCAGCTGGGAACTGATGGTCAGGTTCGCCGCCTGGGCCCGGCGGACGTTGATCAGCAGACGGATCTTGCCGCGGTTGTTCACGAGTTGGATCATGCCGCCGCGCTCGCAGAACTCGTCAGTGCTGCTGACGGTCAGGATCGGCCGGGACTCCGCCCGAGCGAGGATCGAATCCAGGGCCCCGCCCGATCCCGGGGTCACGTACAGCAGGTCACAGTCCAGCAGGGCCCCGTCGTCGGCACGGCCGAGCACGCGCAGTCTGCCCCCCCCGAAGCTCCTGCCGTCGAGCTCCTGCAGCGCCGCAGCGGCGCCGTCGTCCCCGATCACGGCGAGAGTCAACGTGTCGGTCCTGGCGATGGGCCAAGTCACGACCTTGCAGAAGTTGAAGATGAAGGCCGCGGCGATCCGGTCCTCGGTACTCAGACCCCTTGCTGCGGCAGCAGTCGCCCGAGGCTGCGCCAGGGCCAGGGCAAGGAGGCAGCACAGCGCGAACCTGCGGCCGGCTATCCGTCCGACTTTCATCGTGAATGTCATGGGCGGATGACCACCTTCAGCCGGAACGAGCGGCCGTCCTGCCGGAGGCCGTTCTGCACCAGTTCGGGGCCGCCCGGATGCCAGTGTTCGCTGTCGAACAGGTTGCGTACGCCGATCGAGAGCTCGTAGGGCGCGTTCAGGGGCGCGTGCACGAGGTTCAGATTGGTCAGCAGGAATCCCGCGGTGTGGCCGCCGCGCGGGGTCTCCCGTGCGCTGAAGAACAGGAACTCCAGGCCGAGAGTCGTCGGGGCCGGCAAGACCTGCCGCAGCAGGTTGAGCTTCGCCGTCTGCCGGGGGGAATTGGTCAGGTCCAGATCGCCGTCTTCGTACCGGGCGTCCTGGTAGGCGTAGCTGGCCGTGGCCGTCAGAGTGGAACCGGAGCGGTACCGGACCTCCAGTTCCGCGCCGAGGACCTCGACTGCGCTCTCGTTGCGGAACACCAGGAGCCCGTCGGCGGGATCCTCGACCTGTTCGATCAGGTCCCGGTTCGCGTAGCGAAACAGCGACAGGGAGCCACTGGCGGCGGCCCCCAGCGCCTGGTCCAGGACCAGCTCGGCCGTCTTGATCGTTTCCGGCTGCAGGTCGGGGTTGGCTTTCTGGGTAGTGCCGCCGTCGCCGTAGTAGAGCTCGAATACGTTAGGCGCGCGGAAGGCGGACCCGTAGATGAACTTGGTCACCGTGCCGTCGACCGGCTCGGCCACCAGCGCCAGGCGGGGGTTCGTCGAGGATCCGAAAGTGGAATATTCGTCCCAGCGGACACCGAGATTGAGACGGACGCGCCGACTGATCTCGACGTCGCCCAGCAGGTAGACCGCGCCGTTGTAGGAATCCTGGCGGTCGTCGGTGTACGACCAGTAGGGATCCTCGTCCCACACGGCCTGGTCCTGCTGAAAACTGCGGCGGAACTCGCCGCCGACGGCCACCATGTGCCCGCCGCCCACCTGCCGGGTCAGCTGGAGCTCGCTGTCCAGCCAGCGCCCGATCCCGTTGTCGCGCATGACCACGGGCGCCGGGGGGTCGCCCTCGTCCGCGTAGTCGTAGACCCAGGCCCCGTCGTAGTCGTAGCTGCCGTAGGCGACCCGGGTCAGGAGACGGGTGCGGGACGCCACCTCGCCGTCATACCAGGCGGCGATGGAGCGGTTGTCGTCCTCGGTCCGGGTGCGGGAGTCGTTGAATATGGTCCCCCAGGGGGCCGTCGGTACGTGCTTGCGTCCTGTACTCAATAGGGCTTCCAGATGCAGGGGCCCGCGGTCGACGCGGCCGAACAGGCGCTGCCAGGTGGCCTCGTCACAGTCCTCGGCAACGCCGTTGTTGGTCAGGGGATCGTCGAACTCCGCGAAGTAGTGGTCCTGGCCCCGGACGCGTCCGGCCGAGGCCGAGACCAGGACGCTGATTCCGTCCTCGGCGTAGCTGCCGGCGGCGATCTGGCCGCCGAGGGCGCCGAAGCTGCCTGCGTGGCCCGTGACCTGGATGCCCTCGTACTCGTGGGCGGACTTGGTGATGATATTGACGATGGCGAAGACGGCGCTGGTGCCGTAGAGCGACGAGCTGGGACCGCGGATGATCTCGATACGCTGGATGAGATCCAGGTCGAGCGGAAAGGCCGTGTCTGGCGTCGTTGCATCGTAGACGTTCTCGTTCAGGCGTATGCCGTCGATCAAGACCAGGACGCGCGAATTGTAATCGCCAGGTCGACCGAAACCGCGAACGCCCAGGTATTCGTAGTTGCGATCGTAGGTGGTGTAGAAGCCCCGGACCGAGGCCAGGACCTCGGCGAGGGTGCGGTAGCCGAAGCCCTTGATCTCACGGGCCGTGACGATGGTGATCGATGACGGGGCGTCCTTGGCCTCCTGCTCGAACTTGGAGGCGCCGTAGACGACGTCCGTCTGCATCAGGTCGGCGAGGGAGAGATCGGTGTAGTCCACCGGATCTTCCGCCGCCGGCGTGCTCGGTGCCGGGCCCGCCATTGCGGCCAGGATCAGCCCTGCAAGCAGGGTTCCGGGCCATTGGCGGGAGCGCAGACGGACGATAGATCGACCCGACATCGCAGGCCTCCTGAGCTGCTTAAGGTATCCCGGGCGAACAGGCCGCCCCTTGTCCTGCGCTGATGGCATTGAATCGGCGCGATCATCCGGCACTTGATGCCGATTTCGTGCGTAAGCCGGTGAAAGAGCCGATCCCGCCCCTGGTGACCCCGCCCCGGCACCACAAGCACCGGTACTGCGGGGTGCCTGGCGCCCAACGCGACTTTGCGGCAGGCGGTGACCGCCAGCGCGGGCCCGGCCGGGCCGCCGCCGCAGGGCGAGCCGGTCCATGCCCTGAGCTTGCCGCTGGACCCGGGTTCCGGGACCCTGCGCTGGCCACTGACCCAGCAACAGGGGGTCCGGTGCTCGATCCTGGGGGGGGGTTCATGATCCACCAACTACGCCGCGACGGCGGATAGGCAATCCAACCGCCCATTCGCTCCCTTAGCGCACCCCGCCGCGCCACCGCTCGTCAAACCGGACCCCCGCCCAGGCGCCGTCCCCCTTCCGCAGCTTGGCCGCTACCCGCTCCTGACCGCGATTCCGCACACACCCCGACGCCTGCCGCCGGCGTCCGGGGTCGGCGCCGTCGGCCGCTCGGGCCGTTGTCATGGTCGAGGGGTCACTCCCAGGCCGGGTCCGGTGCGCCTGCCGTCTGGTCCATCTTCGGCCACGGATCGCCCGGGACGCGCTGGTCGAACTCCAGCTCCCCCCGCGGTGGCGACCGCGGCGGCAGCACCGGCGGCGCCGCGAAGGGCTCCCCGATGTGCCGCAAGATGCGCTCGATCACCGGCGGGTCGAGCACGAACGCGATGATGCGCATGGGCCCTCCGCAGTGGGGGCACACCAGCGGCAGGTATTCGTCATCGCCGAAGGCGGGATCGCGAAGCGATTCCACAGGCGGGCCAGGAGCCGCGCCCAGCAGCGGGCCGCCGCCCGCGACCCGGCGAGCAATCCTCGTCGCAGCCGGCTTCCGCCAGGTAGCCCTCCAGGTGCTCGCGCACGACCCGGTGCAGGACCGTCCGCTCCGGGTGGCGCCGCCGATAGACGGCGGCCCCGGCGACCTGTTCCTGTGCAGGGATAGCGGCGGCGGGCACGGCGACTCCCGGGGCCGATGGGCCGCGGGAGGACGGGTGGGCGGGAGGTCAGGAAACGGGAGGAGTGGCGGTCCGCCTCGGGCGGGCGTGACGAAGATCCGGCGCGCAGGATCCGTACCAATATGGCGCTAGCCGCGCTCCAGCACCCGCGGCACCACCCCACCGGGCCGCCCGAAATGCGGCGCGGCCTCGCCGCCCCCCTCCGCGGTGGGCAAGACGAATACCTTTGCCGACGGCGACCAGTACAGGCACCCCGCCTCGGCCGCCGGCCGGCTCCGGACGAACGCCTCGGCCGCCTGCAGCGCGGCGTCCCAGTCCGCCTTGAGCTGTGTCACGTCCAGGTCCCCTGCCAACTCCAGACGGCGCAGATCTTCCGGCCGGACCCGTCCCCGCCGGCGCAGCATCTCCAGCAACGAGAGGGGCGAATAGCCCGGGTCCTTGCCGGCGGCCGCCCAGACCAAGCCGCCCAAGGGCAGCAGGGTGTCGTGCAGGAACAGGGTGTCGATCAGGTCCCGCGGCTCGTCACGGCCGGCCAGGGCCAGCACCTTGTTGGTGGCCAGGTCCACCGGATGCAGCTGGTAGCCGAAGATCTCGCTGCGCATGACCGGCATGAACCGCCAGGTCGAGTCCTGCGTACGCCGTGGCCACACGCTCGGCGCTGTCGTGGAAGTAGTCGAGGTCGCGGCTGTAGCGGCGGCTGTGCGGCTCCGCGAGGATGGCGGCCCCGCCGGCCAGGTAGCTGTCCTCGCTGCGGTTGGCCGCCAGCAGCCGCCCCAGCTCGGCCTGGAATCCGGTCAGCGGCACAGGCTGGCTCCCTTCTCCCACGCGCGGCGATCGCCGTGCTTCATCAGCTGCTCAACCACCCAGGCCACGTCGTCCGGGCCGATGGCCAGGTCCGGAGGATAGGACCAGAAGCACCGGGCGTGAAACGTCCGGTAGGCCCGGCGCGCCTCGCGCACCCGGACCATCTCGCGGGCTTGTTCGGCGCTGAGCTGCCGGCGGCTGCGGGCGCCGCCTTTGCGGCCGATGGTAGCCATGTATTTGCGGATCGGGTCTTCCATGGTTTTATCTTAAGCCGGTTATGATATAAACGCAACAAAATTATTTGGTTCCCGCAAGCGGTAGGTCGAACGACCGCCCTAGAACTGCCGCTCGTAATGATCCGGCGTCCGCTCCTGCGGCAGGTCGACCCAGTGGCTGGCCCGCGCCCGGGCCCGCGCCCGCAGGGCCAGCCGGTCGCGCCCGGTCAGCCGCGCCGCCAGCCCGAGCGGCGTGACGACGAGGAAGTACACGGCCGCCAGGATCACCCGGCTGACCACGTTGCCCATGACGAAGGCGACACCCATCCACAGCCGGTACCCGGGCAGCGCCACGCGCGAGCCGGTCAGGCCCAGCCCGCCGACCACCGTGCCGAAAACCGCCAGCACCAGGGCGGCGGTGTGCCACCCCTTGGCCAGCCACAGCACGACCGCGATCAGCAGCGAGCCGATGATCACCGTCCTGCCGAAGCGCCTGAGCGCCGGCCCGTCGGGATGCCAATCGATGTGGACCAGGGCCACGGCCCGCCTCCTAGAACAGCGTGTAGATGAACGGCGCCGCCCCGGTGCCGCCCAGGATCACCAGCACCGACACCAGCAGCAGCACCACGATGATGGGCGACAGCCACCACGCCTTGTGCCGTTTCATGTACAGGCACAGCTCCCTGAGCACTGCGAACCGATGCACGGCGACCCTCCCCGGTCAATCCAACTTGAACTGCGCCTTGTACTCCTCGGCCCCCTCCAGCGGCGGCTGGTCCTGCTTCAGCAGCAGGTGGTTGCCCAGCACCAGCGCGTCCATCTCCGTGTGCATGAAGCAGCGCCAGGCGTCCTCGGGCGTGCAGACGATGGGCTCGCCCCGCACGTTGAACGAGGTGTTGACCACCACCCCGCAGCCCGTGCGCTCCTCGAAGGCCTTGATCAGCCGCCAGTAGCGCGGCGACGTCCCCCGGTTGACCGACTGCACCCGCGCCGAGTAGTCCACGTGGGTGATCGCGGGCACGTCCGAGCGCACCACGTTCAGCTTGCGGATGCCGAACCAGCTCTGCTCGTCGTCGCTCATCGGCAGGCGGCGCACCGGCTGCACGTCCGCCACCAGCAGCATGTAGGGGCTGGGCACGCCCAGCTCGAAATAGTCGGACGTGCGCTCCTCCAGGCAGGAGGGCGCGAACGGCCGGAACGATTCGCGGTACTTGATCTTCAGGTTCATGAGGCGCTGCATGGTGGTGTTGCGCGGATCGCCCAGGATGGAGCGATGGCCCAGCGCCCGCGGCCCGAACTCCATGCGGCCGTAGTGGTGGCCCACCACCTTGCCTTCTTCCAGCAACGCCGCGACGCGGCGGGCCAGCTCATCCTCGTCGGCGATCTCCTCGGCCACCGCGCCCGTCCGCGCGACCAGCGCCACCACCTCGTCGCGCCCGTGGGCCGGCCCCAGGTACGAGCCCTGCTGGGCGTCGGGCTCGACCGCCTCGCGCCCGTGGCCCAGCATGTGGTGCCAGCCCAGCAGCGCCGCGCCCAGGGCGCCGCCCGCGTCGCCGGCTGCGGGCTGGATCCACACCCGCGCGAACGGCCCCTCCCGCAGGATCTTCCCGTTGCCCACGCAGTTCAGGGCCACGCCGCCGGCCAGGCACAGGTCCTCCAGGCCGGTCTGCCGGTGCACGTGCCGGGCGATGCGCAGCATCGCCTCCTCGGTCAGGGCCTGCACCGTCGCGGCCAGGTCCATCTCCTTCTGGGTCAGCTCCGACTCCGGCGCCCGCGGCGGCCCGCCCAGCAGGTCGTGCAGCTTGGGCCCGGTCATGGTCAGGCCCTGGCAGTAGTTGAAGTAGCTCTGGTCCAATCGGAACGAGCCGTCGTCCCTGAGGTCGACCACGTGCTCCAGCAGCAGGTCCAGGTACTTAGGCGTGCCGTAGGGCGCCAGGCCCATCACCTTGTATTCGCCCGAGTTCACCCGGAAGCCCGTGTAGTAGGTGAGGGCGCTGTAGAGCAGGCCCAGGGAGTGGGGGAAGCGCACCTCCTGGCGCAGCGCGACTGTGTTGCCGCGGCCGGTGCCCCAGGTGGTCGTCGACCACTCGCCCACGCCGTCGAGGGTGACGATGGCCGCCTCGGCGAACGGCGAGGGGAAGAAGGCGCTCGCGGCATGGGACTCGTGGTGGCCGGCGAAACGGATGGGTCCCGTGTACCCGGGCAGGCCCGCGCGGATCTCCTGGGGGATGAACAGCTTGGTGCGCAGCCACAGGGGCATCGCCCGCAGGAACGAGCCGAAGCCGCGGGGCGCGAACGCCAGGTAGGTCTCCAGCAGGCGCTCGAATTTCAGCAGCGGCTTCTCGTAGAAGACGACCAGGTCCAGGTCGGCGGCCGTCAGGCCG
>JACZKN010000378.1 GCA_014859985.1 Candidatus Krumholzibacteriia bacterium
CCCCCGGATTTCCCGCCGCCCGAACCCGTTCCCAAATCAAGACTTGTTGCCTATCATTTCCCTATGTCTTTGACTTCGGAAAATGGAAGTTAAATTTCTAACAGACAGTGACGCCGCCGTGACACTCAACCGCGCTCCAGGCCTTAGGCTTACCCGTGCGCGGGCTCTGATCGGGGAGGAAGGCTCTTGGTTCATGCGTCCAGCAACGGACCCGGCACCGGCGTGTGCCGCCTGGGCACCCGGGGCAGCGACCTCGCCCTGTGGCAGGCCCGCACCATCGCCGGGATGCTGCACGAGCGCGGCGTGGCCACCGAGATCGTCATCATCACCACCACGGGCGACGCCATCGACAACGTCCCCTTCTCCAAGCTCGAGGGTAAGGGCTTCTTCACCAAGGAACTCGAGGACGCCCAGCTGGAGGGACGCGTGGACTTCGCCGTCCACTCCCTGAAGGACCTCGCGACCGAGATGCCCGCCGGCCTGCAGCTGGTGGCCATGGTCGGCCGCGAGGACCCGCGCGAGATGCTGCTGGCCCGGCCCGAGGCCGTCGACCTCGAACGCCAGGAGCGGGGCGAGGTCCTGCCCCTGGTCGCCGGCGCCACCCTGGGCACCAGCGCCGCGCGGCGCCAGGCCCAGGTGCGCGGCCTGCGCCCGGACCTGGAGATCCGCGATCTGCGGGGCAACGTGCCGACCCGGGTGAACCGTGTGCGCGAGGGCCGCTACGACGCCATCATGCTGGCGCGGGCGGGCCTGGTGCGGCTGGAGCTGGACCTGCACGAACTGTGGGCCATGCCCCTGGAAGTGGGCGACTTCGTGCCCGCGCCGGCCCAGGGCATGCTGGGCATCCAGTGCCGCCGGGACGATCCCTGGGCCGAGGTGCTGCGCCAGCTGCACACGGCCGGCGCCGCCCGCGGCGTGGCCGCCGAGCGGACCCTGCTCGAACGCCTGGACGGCGGCTGCCAGCTGCCCTTCGGCGTGAACGTGCAGCCCCACGGCGACGGGTGGAAACTGGAGGCATTCCTGGCGGCCCACGCCGAGGACACGGGCGGGGTGCGCTTCACCCTCGAAGGCGACGACCCCGCCGCCCTGGGCGAGGAGGCCTGGCGGCGGCTGCGCCCCCACCGGGAGGCCGCCCGCCGGTGACGCCGCGCCGCCGCATCGTCCTGACCCGCCAGGCCGCGCAGAACCGGCCCTGGGCCGAGCGTCTGCGGGCGGCGGGCCACGACGTGCTCGAGCTGCCGCTGTTGCGCTTCCGGGCGCTGGCGGCCGCGGGCGAGGTGCAGGCCGACCGCTACGACTGGATCGTGCTGACGTCGCCCCACGCGGCGGAGGCGTTCATGGACCTGGGCCTCGATCTGGGCACCGCGCGCTGCGCCTGCCTGGGGCCGGGCACCGCGGCTGCCCTCACGGCCGCCGGCGGCCGCGACGACCTGGGCC
>JACZKN010000046.1 GCA_014859985.1 Candidatus Krumholzibacteriia bacterium
GATGGCATGGCCCGCGGCGATGTCCCATTCGCTGGTGGGCGAGAGGCGGGGGTAGATGTCGGCGCCGCCCTCGGCGACGCGGCAGAACTTGATCGAGGAGCCGAGAACCTGCCGGATCGCGCCGGGGCGCTCGGCAATGAAGGCCTCGGTGCGTGGGTCGCCATGCGAGCGGCTGACCGCGACGATCCATGGCGCGGCGGGGCCGGGATGCGGGCGTGTCCGGATCGATTGAGGCGCGCCGTAAACCGTGGCGTCCTTGGTCACCAGCAGGCGCTCGGCGCCGACGCCGACGATTCCCCGCCAGACGATCCCAAGCGCGGGTGCGACGACGATGCCGAGAGTGGGCTCCCCGCGCGTGACGAGGGCGATGTTGACGGTGAATTCGTCGGTCCCGGTGACGAACTCGCGCGTGCCGTCGAGGGGATCGATCAGGAAGAAACTGTCGCGGTAGGGACGCGCCGCCAGATGGGTGCGTTCTTCCGACAGCACCGGGATGGCGGGTGCAAGTTTCGCAAGCCCTTCGGCGATGATCGCATCGGCAAGGGTATCGGCATCGCTCACCACTGAGCCGTCGATTTTCTTGCCCAGCCCCATGGTGCTGCGATTGACCGCGAGGATTGCCGCGCCCGCCTGAACGGCGAGCTTTGTGAGCGGCTCCATCAACGTGAGGGCGTTTTCGCCGGCGAGGGTAACCCCTTCAGCCACAATCTCTTTCCTGGTCCGCTGTGGTTCCTCGGTGGCCTGTGTGGCCGCGGCAGGTTTCGCGGTGTATCAAATCACGGTCCGGCGTGATTCGACTGCGGAAATCGCAGCGGCGAATCCTTATCACACACCAAACCACAGCAGGAAAATTTTCATGTCAGGTACCTCCGGTGCTCCCGATGCTCTCGACCTTGCTGCGTTGCTGTCTTCAAGGGTTTGCCACGACCTCATCAATCCGGTCGGCGCCATCGTCAACGGCCTGGAGGTGATGGATTCGAGTAACAAGGCCGAAGACAAGGAGTTCGCCCTGGATCTGATCCGCAAAAGCGCGGTCAGTACTTCGGCGCGGCTGCAGTTCTGTCGTATCGCCTATGGCGCGGCGGGTTCGGCCGGGAACTGCGGGGAATCCTGCCCGTGCTGGAAGAGGCCCGCCGGCGCCTGGTGGCCTCGCCGCTGGCGACGGACCCGCGGCTGGCCGAGGTCCTGCCCGTCCACGGCGACTTCCACTTCGAGAACGTGCTCTTTGCGCAGGATCGCGTCGCCGGCCTGATCGACTTCGACAACGCCACGGTAGCCCCCCGGCCCTGCGACCTGGGCAGCGCCCTGGCGGTCGTCTGCCAGCAGCGCGAGCACGAGGAGGACTTCCTGGCCGCCTACGAGAGCACCAGCGGCCTGCCGCGGCCCGACGCCGAGATCCTGAGGGCCTGCGTGCTGCTGCGCCTGGTCAATTCCCTCGGCTTCCAGGTCGTGGCCCTGACCCGGCGCCGGGTGGCGTCGCCGGAAAAGGCCCGCTGGTGGATCCGCCGGCTCGGCGGGTTGCTGAGGGCCGAGCTCCGGGACCCGAAGGCGGTCCGTTGATGCTGCGCAAGGGGCCTCAGCGCCGACCCGGCGGCATGGTGCGCGAGACCTTCAAGCACGCCGCCATCTACAGCGGCGCCGGCATGCTGGGGCGAATGATCAGCTTCTTCATGCTGCCGTTCTATGCCCATATCCTGCGGGACATCGGCTACGGCGTGATCGGCATGATCGACGCCAGCCTGGCGCTGCTGGCCAGCCTCTTCGCCTACAGCTTCCACACCGCGGTCCTGCGCATCTACCACGAGGAGCCGGACCCTGCCCGCAAGCCCGTGGTGGCCACGACCGGAACCATCCTCGTCGCGGGCATCGTGCTGCCGCTGTCCCTGGTGGCGGCGATCTTCAGCCGGCCAGTGTCCGGCCTCCTGCTGGATTCGCCCGAGTACTGGCACCTGATCTGCATGGCCCTGGCCGCCTTCGCCATGGACGTGATCGCGCAGACGGCCCAGACGATCCTGGTCATCCAGCGTCGGTCGGGCACCTACTCGCTGATCGGGTTGATGCGCCTGGTCATCGGCATGGGTCTGAACATCCTGCTGGTGGTGGTCCTGCGCTGGGACCTTGAAGGGTTCTTCCTGAGCAATCTCATCGTCGGCCTGGCCTCCCTGGTGGTTTCGCTGGCGCTGCTGGTGCGCAGCTGCGGCCGGTCCTTCGACCGGGGGATCGCCCGCCGCCTGACGGCCTTCCAGATGCCCCTGGTCCCCGGCAGCATCGCCAGCTTCTTCTCGCGGCAGGTCGAGCGGGTGCTGGTCCGCTACCAGCTCGACCTTGCGACGGTCGGCATCCTCGAGATGGGCTACAAGTTCCCCTCGCTGATCAGCCTGCTGGTGGTCGGCCCGTTCCTCAACAGCTGGAGCACCCAGCGCCTGGAGATGGCCGACCAGCCCCGCGCTCCCGAGCGCATCGGGCAGGTGTTCACCTACTTCGTGTACCTCTGCCTGCTGGGCGGGCTGGTGCTGGCGGTCAACATCCACACCGTCCTGCGCCTGCTGACCCCGCCCGAGTTCTGGGACGCCTTCCCCATCGCCCGCATCCAGACCCTGCAGGTGATCATGCACGGCGTGGGCATGCACCTGACCTTCGGGCTGATCTACGCCAAGCGCACCGGCGTCATGGCCCGCCTGGCCATCCTCACCGCCACCATCAAGGTGGGCCTGGCCTACCTGCTGATCAGCACCTGGGGCCTGTACGGCGCCGCCTGGTCCAGCCTCCTGGCGACCACGATCTACGCCGTCTGGGGCCACGTCCTGGCCCGGCGGCACTACCCGTTCCTGATGGAATGGACCAAGCTGGGGCTGATGACCGGGGCCGCGGTGGCGCTCTTCCTGGGCATCGATCGGCTGACGACCGCGCAGATCGCCGCCTGGGGCGCACCGGTCCTGGGCACCGTCCAGGCGGGCCTCGACGGGCTGCGCGATACCTGGCTGGGCCACTGGAAGGACGGCAAGCTGCTGGTCATCATGAGCGACCGGGGCGACCTGGTGCTGGACCTGGGCGTGCGGACCCTGCTGACGGCGACCTTCCTGCTGATCATGCCGCTGGTGCACACGGAGACGCAGCACCGCATCGGCCGCCGGTGGGCGCGGCTGCGCGGAAGGACCTGACCAGTAGGGTTACCCGATACTATTGACCGTGAAGCGGTACTTGCCCGAGGCGGTGTGCGCGATCTCCGGCACCTCCTCGCAGATGACCTCCATCGGCGCGCCCAGCAGCCGGTGGACGAGCCGCTCCAGGTCGGCGAACACGCGTTCGCGGGCGAACGAGGGCCCGGGCACGCAGCGCACGCGGACCCGCAGCGGCGCCTCCTGCACGAACTGGACCTTCAGGAAGTCGTCGGTGCCGAAGGCCTGGGTGGCGTGGTTGAAGAAGGCGTCGTGGAAGGCCATGCCCGAGACGCGCCCGCCGTCGGCGGTGACCAGGAAGTCCGTGTCCCTTCCCGTGAGCCCGCCCAGGCGCGGCAGCCCCGGCTCCCCGGCGGCACCGGCGGCCAGCCGGCAGGTGTCGCCGATGCGGTAGCGGACGAAGGGGAAGGCGGCGTTCCAGAAGTCGGTCACCAGCAGGTCGCCGGCTGCGCCCGTCTCCGCGCGCACCTCCAGCAGCACGCTGTTGGCGAAGTAGCGGAGGTTCCCGTCGGCGTCCTCCTGGGCCATGGGGCCGTGCTCGCGCGAGAGGTAGCGATCGCGGACCGGGCAGCCGAAGGCCTGCTCCATGAGCCGGCGGTCGGCCGCGAAAAGGGGCTCGGCCGTGGAGACCACGAGCCGGACCCGCGGCAGGACGATCCCTGCGGCCAGGCAGTACTCGGCGACGGCCCGCAGGCTGTGGGCGTAGCCGTAGAGGATCTCGATGCGCGTTTCGCTCAGTTGCCGCGACCAGCGGGCCAGGCGCTCCTCGTCGATGCGCGAGGCGTCGATGGACAGCTCCCGGCCGGCGAGCAGGGTGCGCAGCCGCCGCTTCCAGGGCGGCGCGGCCGACGGCAGGTCCTGGTGGGCGTTCCACACGTAGGCGACCGGATCGCCGGGCCGCCAGCCGTAGGCCTCGTTGGCCAGCAGGGTCAGGGCGTGGCGCCGGGCGAAGCACTCCCGGTCGTACCAGAAGGAGAACGCGTTGCCCGTGGTGCCGCCGGTGCAGGTGGGCACCAGTCCGGCGGGATCGTGGTCCCGGGCCCGGATCCGGTCCTGCCGGCCGGGGATGTGGTGCTTCTCGAAGACAGGCACCAAAGCCAGGTCCCGCAGGTCGCGGAAGCGCGACGGGTGGAAGCCGTGGGCGTCGAAGTGTTCGCGGTGGAAGGGGCTGTGCTCGTAGGCGTGGCTGATGACCGCGGCGGCGCGCCGTACCTGGAACGCCTCGCGGGCCGCCGGGTCGGCGACCAGCGCCAGCTCCCGGCGCAGAGGGTCCAGGTAGCGGGGATAATCCAACCCGTCCCGCCGGGTGAGCAGCGGGATCGTCAAGCGGCGGCGGATGAAGGAACGCAACATCGGTTAACCAAACGTTCGCAGCGACGGCAGGACCGGACTCGGCGGCACCAGCATGCCCGGCCGGGGAGCCGGCGGCCCGCGTAAGTGCGAGACTATGGTCGCAGCCACCGCCCGTCAAGGGATTGACTTCCCCGGGTCCGGCGCGGACCATGGGCGCGCGCAGGGCTTCAAATGCAGGGCGGCCGACACGCGAGGGGGCGGGCTTGCAGGAACACGACCGTGACGCGGCGGGCACCGGGGCTGCGGACCTCCGCAGGACCGCGACCGTCGTCTACCTGATGGACCAGTTCTACGACGACAACGGGGGCACCGAGGGGCAGCTCGTGCAACTGATCGCAGGCCTGGACCGCGACCGGTTCCGGCCCCGGTTGTCCATCCTCTACCGGCTCAGCGATTTCGATCACGCCGCGCGGATCCCCTGCCCCACCCGCTGCCACGACGCCGGCTCCCTGCGCCGCCCGGCCTACTGGCGGGCCCTGGCCGCGGCGGCGGCCGAATTGCGGCGGCAACGCCCGGCCCTGCTCCACACCGTCTTTCCCGAGAGCGCCGCAGCCGGCCCCTGGCTGGCCCGCCTGGCAGGGGTGCCCCACGTCACCTGGCGGCGCGACCTCGGCTACACGCTGACTCCCGCGAAGCGGCGCCTGCTGCGCCTGGGCCGGCGCTGGACGGACTGCTGGGTGGCCAACAGCGAGGCCGTGCGCGAGAGCATCGTACGCCGCGAGGGCATGCGGCCCGATCAGGTGGTCGTCGCGCGCAACACCGTCGACTTCGCCGGCCTGGCCGGGATTCGGCCCTTCGACGTCCGCACTGAACTGAACCTGCCCGCTGCGGTCGTGACGATCGTTCTGCCGGCGAACCTGCGTCCGGTCAAGGGCGGCGACCTGGCCATCGAGGCCCTGGCCCTGGCCCGCCGGGACGGCGTGCCGCTGCACCTGGTCTCCATCGGCGGCCACACCAAGCTGCTGGACAGCTTCCGCCGGCTGGCCGCCGGGCTGGGGGTCGCCGACGCCGTGACCTTCCTGGGGCATCGCCCCCGCGAGGAACTGCTGGGCTGGGTCCGGGGCTGCGACATCGCCCTGAACGCCTCACGCTCCGAGGGCTACAGCAACAGCAACGTCGAATGCATGCTGCTGGGCCTGCCGCTGATCGCGACAGCGGTCGGCGGCAACCGCGAGCAGGTCGACCAAGGCGTCACCGGCCTGCTGGTGGCCCCCGACGATCCGGCGGCGATGGCGCAGGCCATGGTCGCCCTGGGCCGCGACCGGGAACGGAGACTGGCCATGGGGGCCGCCGCTGCGCTGCGCATGCGGCATCTGCACGGGGCCAACGACGCGGTGGCGCGGCACGAGGCGATCTACGCCCGGCTGCTGGCATCGCCCAGGGGACCGGCGTCCATGGACATGCCGTAGCGTGCGTAGTCGCCGCTGCTGCGGATGGACCAGCCGCCGCCCACGTTCCAGGCGAAGAAGCGGCCCGCCGGCACGCAGCCCGTGCGGGTCGCGGTCCTCATCGAGGCGAAGTTGTTCACGTCCACGAGGCCGATGGAACCGCGGCTGCCCCGGGCAGTCAGCTCGGCCAAGGCGTGGGCACAGCCGTAGCTGTAGAGCCGTTGGCCGCGATACTCGGCAAGGGTGTAGCCCTTGTAACGGTAGTGGTAGTCCGGAGCGAAGCGCAGGACCAGTTCGTCGGTGACGAGGGTCGCGGTGGCGGCGTACCAGACGTAGGAGACGAGTCGATCGCCGACGAGGATGCCGAAGCAGAGGTCGCCCTTGGCCAGGGCCACCTCGACGAAGGTAGCGGGCAGGTCCAGGCCCTCGCCGCCCGCGTGGCGGAGCACGTCGGCCGGGTCCAGGAACCCGTGCCGGTAGCCCGTCGGGAACTCCAGGAAGTCCCGGTTCAATTTGCCGGGCTCCAGCACCAGGGCGTTCATGACCAGCAGCCGGGTCAGCTTGTACCCCACGCGGCAGGACAGGTCCAGCAGCACGCCCCCGGGACCGGCCGCCCGCCAGGTCCGCTTCAGATCCTGCAGTTGCATGGCCTTGCGCTCCGTTGGTACGGCCGCTCCCTTCGTCCCGCTCAGAACACCGACGCGGGATCGACCTTGGAAATGCAGTACGCGTGCTTGCCGGACGGCAGCGGGTCGATGCGCTCCACGAGCTCGATCCGCCAGGTCATCCGGTCGCTGACGAACTTGGGGATCTGCTGCGCGAAGAACTCCTCGGTCCGCGGACCGTAGCCCTCGCCGGCCACCAGGCGCAGGACCAGTTCCTGCGGCACCTCCTGGACGATCTGGGCCTGGACGATGCCCGGGGCGTGGCCGGTCAGGTAGGTCGCCAGCGCCACGCCGGAGATCAACTGCCCTTCGGGCGTGACCAGGAAGTCCGTCTGGCGGCCCGCCGCCATGCCAATCCTGGCCAGGCCCCGGCCGCAGGGGCAGGCGCCCTGCACGGGCAGGCCCAGGTCCTCGTTGCGGTAGCGGATCAGGGGCAGGCCGAGGTTGGAGAGGTCGGTGACCAGGAAATGGCCGTACTCGCCCGGCTGCGCCGGGGCCCCGCCCTTCTGGATCTCCACCACCAGGTGCTCCGAGCACACGTGCATGCCCTGGCGCGCCTCGCATTCCGACGCGATCACGCTCGTCTCCCGCGAGCCGTAGCGGTCGAAGACCGGGGCGCCGAAGCAGGCCTCGATCACCCGGCGCTTCTCGTCCCCCAGCACCTCGGCGGAGGTGATGATGCCTGCCAGCGGCGGCAGGGGCGGCAGCCGTCGCTCCTGCAGGAACCGGGCGAACATGTAGATGCTGTTGGCGTAGGCCACCAGCACCCGCGGCCGGTACCGGGTCAGGGTCGCGTGGAAGCCCAGCATGCTCTCGACCGTGATGTTCGAGGAGTCGAGACCGATGTAGGGTTCAAAGAGCCTGCGGCGCAAACGGGTGCGCCAGCTCGGCTGGACGCGGAAGGCCGCGGGGTGTCCCCAGATGTAGGCGGTGCGGACGCCGAAGTCCCAGCCGGACCAGCGGTCGTGCCGGTAGGCCGACGCCATGCGGCTGAAGTAGCGGCGCCGATCCATGGCGAAGCGTAGAGGCTTGCCCGACGAACCCCCGGTGTGGTCCAGGATGATCTCGTTCTCGGGCGGGCTGGAGGAGATCATGTCGCGCCAGTGATGCTGGATGTGCTCCCGGGTCAGCACCGGCAGCTTCACCAGGTCCGCGGTGGTCCGGACGGTGTCCGGATCCGCGCCATGCTCGGCCCAGAAGCGCCCGTAGTGGGGGTTGTGGCGCTTGATGTGATCCAGCAGTGCCCGCAGGCGCCGGTTCTGCAGTTCCGCGATGGCCTCGGGATCCAGCCATTGGCTCCGTTCCAGGCTGCCGAGTTCCGCGGGTATGCCGCTCTTCTCGTACAGGGCGTGGGCACGGAAGCCCGCGTAGGCGATGGTCTTGCCGATCATGGCGTCGTACTCCCCCGTCGTTCCGCTGGCCGGACCGTTGGGCTGGCCGCCGCAGGCGGTCATGTTAAGTCCAGTGTTCCCGGTCGGCCACGACGGCGCGCCCGGGCGGCCGGCGTTTCTCTCGGCGCGCCGACGTCGATCGATCCCCTGGTTATCGCCCCGCGGAGGGAGGCATGAACCACAATCCGCGGTCAGACGTCCGGCCCGCCGGACGGGTCCTCGGGCGGCGGCACGGTCCCGGCGATCACCTGGTCCAGGTCCAGGTGCCGGGCGGTCCCCCGCCGGCCCAGGGCCGCCTTGCCGGCCATCAGCGCGCGTCCGGCCAGGTTCGCCCCGCCGAAGGTGAAGTCGCACAGCGGCCGGCCCATGTTGGCCAGGCTGCTCTTGAACGGCGTGGCGAAGCCCACCAGGTCGTAGATGCGCGGCGGCGGCAGCGCGGCCAGGTCGCCGATCACTTCCTTGTGCAGGAAGACGCCCGGCATGGAGTGGGAGAACTCCTCGTCGTAGTCCGAGCGCAGGGCCACCCAGTGGCTGCCGTCGCGGAGCAGGTACATGAAGGCGGCGGGGCGGCCGTCCAGGCGCAGCAGGTAGACGATCCACGCCCCCTGGCCGTCGGTACGCCGGCTGTAGTCCTGGTAGAAGGCGGCCACCTGCCCCACCGTGGCGATGTCCATCCCCTCGTCGCCCTTCCAGCTGCGGGAGCTGACCTCGATCAGTTCGGCGAAGTGGGGCTCCAGGGCGGCGTAGGTGTCCAGGCGCAGGACCTCCACCTGCCCGTGCCGGCCGATGCGGTTGACCGCGCCCCGGAAACGCTGGCGGATCTTGTTGGTGCGGGCCTGGTAGTAGGCGTCCCAGGAGTCGGGCAGCTCCTCGTAGGGGGACACCATGCCCGCCTCGGCCACGGCCGGGCCGCGCCGCCGCAGCTCGGCGGCGAAGCGGCGGGTGGTGACCGATTCCAGCTCCATGGCCTTGAGCTCGGCGACGTGCCAGTCGCCCAGGGCGTCGATGGCCCCGAGCAGCGGCCCGCACAGGTCGTCGTCCTCCACCAGGAGGGCGCTGCGCGGGGTGATGCCCGACTGCAGGAACTGCAGGACCCGCAGGGTCAGGCCGCGCTTGCGCTCGGGCACGACCTGCAGCGGCGCGGCGGCCGCCAGGCGCCCCTGCCGCGAGAGGGTGACGACCCGCAGGTCCGCCGCCGGCGCCAGGTGCTGCAGCCAGGTGGCGAACCACTCGTGGCGGTAGAAGCTGTTGCGGTGGGTCGCCCGGCCGACCAGGCCGTTCCAGTCCGCGGCTTCGGCCGCGAACCCGGCGGCGTCCCGGATCACCTTGATTTCCAGGTCCATGCTCTCTTGATCCCTTCCCGCGCGACCACCGCCGGCCCTGCCGGACCACGCGTCCCGCACGGACTCAGATGTCGAACCGGTCGCGGATCCTGCGCGGGATGAGGGCAACGAGGCGACCTTGGCCCAGCCGCGCGCGCAAAGGCTTGAGCCACCGCTGGTAGCCGTAGGCCAGCCGCGAACGCGGCGACCCGCTGTAGGCCAGGACCCAGCGGCAGCGGCGCGCGTCGCTGCACCAGTTCTCCTTGTAGCCTTCGTCCCCGGCCAGGAAATCGAACTCCTGGCATCCGTCGGCGATGGCGCCGCCGATCGCCTCGATGAGCGTGAGGTTGCCGACCCCGTAGGCCACGAGCGACCGGTCGAAGGCCGTCTGGTAGCTGAGGCGGCAGCCCAGGTGCTGGAACGACAGGTCGTAGGCCAGGAGGCGGTCCTGGGACCACAGGGCCGTGATGCGCCAGTCGTCCTGGCCGGCCAGGCGCCGCGCGAGGCTGCGCATGAACTCCAGGTTGGCCTCGTCGCCGAAGAAGGCGCGCTCCTGGGCGCCCCGCAACGAACGCTGGGTGTCCAACTCGGCCATGTGCCGCAGCAGCGGCTCGTCCAGCTGGCGGTGGACCCGCCAGGTCCCCTGGTGGTCCTCCGCCAGCCGGCGGGCGTGCCGGCGCAGCGCCTTGCGGGTCCGGCCGCCGCGGAACCGGGCCAGGTAGGCCTCCACGTCGGCGAACGGTCCAAGGTCGATATAGTAGGTGGACGCATCCGGCCGCACCAGGTGCTGCAGACCCGCCTCGGCCAGGGCCGCAGCCAGGGCCTCGGGCTGGTCCGAGGTGGCGCCGAAGACGCGCAGCGACAACACGTCCCAGCCGTCCCGGGTCAAGAGCCAGGCGGCAAACGCGCGGAACACCTTGTCCCGGCGGTCGGGGTCCAGGGCCACGTCCATCCGGTCGGCGTGCCGCGGGTGGCCGGTGAACTCGAGGACCTCGACCCCCAGGCGCCGGGATCGTTGCAGCAGGAACAGCGCCGCCAGCTGCCCGTCGTCCCACACCGCGACGGCGGACAGGCTGCGGCCCGCGCGGGCGCCCACGCTCTCGTGCCAGGCCAGGGTCCAGGCCGGCGTGGCGAAGATCTCGTGGGACCCGGAGCGCACGAGCAGGCCCAGCCAGGGGCCCTCGATCTCCGCCAGGCGCTCGGGCCTGTCGATCAATTCGACATGCATGGGGAACTCGGCTCCGCTTTCGCTGGACCTACGGGATGGGCCGGGCGGCCGCGCCGCGCCGGATCCGGGTTCGGGTCGGCACGAGCGGGTACACGGTACATCATAAAGCCAGATTCTGCACCAGGATCCTCGGGCTGCCGGGGGCACCCCGGGACCAGGGGGTAGCCGGCGCCCAGACCGCGGCGCCGTCCCGGATACCCTTGACCGGTGCCCCTCGATGCCCCACGGTCTGCCCATGTGGCACCGCCTGCGCACCTGGCTCGACCGGCGCTTCGACCGCCCCGGTCCCCGCTTCGTGATCCACGACGGGTACGGGGAGTCGGTGCCCGTGGGTCCCTACGACCCGGAGCGGCCCCTGCGCATCGTCTCGTACCTGCAGCGGCGGCACCTGCTGCGCCGGCGGATGCTGCGCCGGCCCCGGCCGGCGTCCCTGCGGCGCCTGGCCCTGGTCCACGACCCCGCCTACCTGCACGCCCTCGAGGACGAGGGTGCGGTGACCTCGATCCTGGGCGCGACGGTCGACGGCGAGACCCAGGACCGTTTCCTGGCGGTGCAGCGCCTGATGTGCGGCGGCACCCTGCGCGCCACCCAGCTGGCCCTGTCGACCCGCTGCCCGGCCGTGAACCTGGGCGGCGGTTTCCACCACGCCTACCGGGACCGGGGCAGCGGCTTCTGCGCCTTCAACGACGTGGCGGTCGCCATCGCGTCGCTGCGGCGGCGCGGCTTCGCCGAGCCCATCCTCGTGGTGGACCTGGACCTGCACGACGGCGACGGCACCCGCGCCATCTTCGCCGACGACCCCACGGTGCACACGTTCTCCATCCACAACCGGGACCTGGGCACGACCGAGGCCGTGGCGTCCACCAGCGTCGCCCTGGGCGCGGGCGTCGGGGACGCGGCCTACCTGGCGGCGGTGCGCGACCGGCTGCCGCCGGTGGTGGCGGCGTTCCGGCCCGGGCTGGTGTTCTACCTGGCCGGCGCCGATCCCTGCCAGGACGACTCCCTGGGCAACTGGCGGGTGACCCTGGACGGCCTGCTGGCCCGCGACCGTTTCGTGCTGGACCTGGCGCGGCGGGAGCCCGCCTGTCCGATCGTGGTGCTGCTGGCCGGCGGCTACGGGCCGCGGGCCTGGCGCCACGGGGCCGCCCTCGGCTCGTGGCTGATCAGCGGCAGCACCACCCTGGAGGTTCCGCTGGATTCCGAGCTGCCCCTGCACTTCTACCGCAAGCTGGCCCGGCTGCTGCGGGATCCGCGCCGCGGGCGCAGGCGCCGCCGGGAGGCCCGGCAGGACGACTGGGGGCTGACCCCCGAGGAGGTGGCCGGCACCGTCACCGGCCAGGAGACGCGCTTTTTGGGCCGCTACTCCCGCCACGGCATCGAGCTGGCCTTCGAGGAGTCGGGCCTGCTGGAACGCCTGCGCGGGCGGGGCTACCGCGAGCTGCGCCTGGATGTCGACCTGGGCGATCCTTTGGGACACCTCCTGCGCATCGTCAGCGAGGACGACGGCGCGCCGCGGGTGCTCTTCGAGGTGCGCCTGCGCATCGACCGCGCCGTGCTGCCGGGCCTCGTGATGCTGACGGTGGAGTGGCTGCTGATCCAGGATGCGGGCGCCCGCTACGCCCTGAACCGGCCCCTGCTGCCGGGGCAGCGGCACCCGGGGATGGGCCTGCTGCGGGATACGGCCGCGGTGCTGGTTGTCGTCTGCGAACGGCTCGAGCTGGACGGCATCGCCTTCATCCCCAGCCACTACCACCTGGCCCGCCTGGCCCGCCCCATCGGCCGCTTCGCCGATCCGCAGCAGGAAGGCCGCTACCAGGCCCTGGCCCGCGCCGTCGGCCACCTGCGCCTGGAGGAGGCTTCGGCCGCGGTGCACGGCGGACAGCTGGTGGACGCGGACACGGGCGGTCAGCTGGAGTGGGAACCGGCGGTGATGGTCCTGCCGGTGAGCGGGGAGCTCAAGCGCCGGCTGCAGGACCCCGCGCGGAAGGAGGAGGAAGCACGGGCCGCCGGACGGCTGCGGCCGCGCCTCCGGGATTCCGGCGCCGCCCCCGAGGAGGCGTAGGGACGGCGCCGGCGCGAACCTAGGCCATCAGGGCACGGGTCAGCGAGATCCCGACGCCCACGAACACCGCCGCCGCCGCACGGCGGGCCGGCGAGTCCAGGAAGTCCCGGGCCGAGCCCAGGGCCCGGTTGACGGGGTGCTCCTTGGCCAGGTCGATGATCACCGGGGGGCGCTCCTGCTGGTACCAGACCAGGCCGGCCTTCAGGCGCGGATCCTCCGGCGCGAGGTTCTGCGCCTTCATGAGGAAGCCGTAGCCCTCCTCCAGGCGCGACGCCCGCATGTGGATGAAGCCCAGGGCCAGGTAGCCGGCCGGGCCACGTTTGGCGATGCGCACGGCCATCTGGGCCAGCTTCTCGGCGGTGACGAACCGCCCCCCCGACTCGGCCACGCAGATGGCCAGGCCGGCCAGGGCCTCGGCGTCCTTGCCGTTCTCGGCGACCAGCTTGCGGAACCGCTTCTCCGCCTCGTCCGTCTCGCCCTCGAAAAGCAGGCGCCAGGCCGACCGCACACCCGGGCTGACGTCCATCCGGCTGACGAATTGCCCGCCGCCGATGTTCAGGAGCTCGCGAATCTCACTCATGGCTCTGCCTCTCCGTGCATTTTTCCCGTCGCGACTTGCAGTTTGTCATGGCCTGCGCGCTTCGGGATTCCCGTCGTTTCCCATCCGTCCGTGGTCCGGGATCCTGACTGAAGACTTGCAGGGGGCGGGCCCCGATGCGAATATCCGGTCAACGGGTGGCGAGGCAGCGGTTCCGGCCTATCCTTGGGTGCAAACCAGGCGGAACATCGTCAACCCAAGGCAAAGGGAGGGAGCCATGAGCCTCCAGAAGCGCTACGTGAAGACCCGCGGGATCAGCAAGGTCACGTTCCGGCTGCCGGCCGAGGCCGCCCAGGCCGCCGCCCAGGTCGCCCTCGTGGGGGACTTCAACGACTGGAACCCCGACGCGACACCCATGACCCGGCTCAGGAACGGCGAGTACAAGATCACCCTCGACCTGGAGCCCGGCCGGGAGTACGGCTACCGCTTCCTGATCGACGGCCGGATCTGGGAGAACGACCTCGAGGCGGACAAGTACGCCCCCAGCGGCTTCGCCGACGCGGAGAACTCGGTCGTCGTCGTCTGAACGGCAGCGAGGCGCCACCCATCATGTTCGAACGCAAACCCTTGCGCGCCCAGGTGCAACGCGAGATACGCGAACGGATCGTCGACGGGCGCCTGCCCGCCGGCGCGAGCCTCAACGAGCTCCGTTTGGCCGGCGAACTGGGGATCAGCCGCACGCCGCTGCGGGAGGCCATGCTGGGCCTGGAGGCCGGCGGCTTCCTGACCAGCGCCATGGGCCGGGGCTTCCTGGTCCCGCCCATGGAGGCGACCGGGTTCCGGGACCTGGCGGCGATCCTGGCCCGGCTCGAGCCGCTGGCGCTGGAGCTGTCGCCCGACCTGTCGGGCGGCCGGGTCATGGAGCTGCAGAACCTGCTGCAGCGGGCCAAGTTGACCCTTGGCCAGCCGGGCCCCCGGGCAGCCGCGGCCGCGGCGGGGCTGCTGCCGGGCTGCGCGTCGCTGCTGCTGGCGGCCTGCCCCAACCGGACCCTGGCCACGGACGTCCTGCGGCTGGAGGCCCTGGGCGCCCGCTACTGGCACGCCGCCGTGGCCGCGGGCTTCGACCCCGGCACGCTGCTGGCTTATGCGGAACGATTGTATGCCGAAATCCAGGGGCGCCGGCGCCACGCCGCGGCGACCCTGATCGCCCAGAACCTGTTCGTCCTGGTGGACCAGGCGGCGGCGGTCCTGCCCTGATGCGCGGGACCGGAAAGACCGGGATACCGATGCGCATCGTCATCAACGACATCCCCTTGGCCCTGGGCGACGCCCTGCCCGCGGACGCGCGCGCGGAGGCCGGACTGAGCCGCCCCGGCCCCTGGCGGCGCCTGCGGGTCCGCGCCAAGGGCCCCGGCACCCGCCTGGACGCCGAGAACTGCGTCATCGACGCGTTCGACGGCGGATTCCACCTCTATCCCTGCACCCACCGCTACCTCGACGCGGACCGCCGGTGGCGGACCGCCGTCAGCGTCTTCGTCGACCGCGGCCGCGTCCGCCGCGTGCTGCTGCAGGTCATCGAGGGCCGCTACGCGGCCGGCGAGTTCGTCGACCGCTTCCGCGAGGTCTGCACCGAGCAGCTGGGCGAGGGCCAGGCCGTGGACCGCTACACCCGGCGCTGGCGCAACGGCGCCGCCACCTTCCTGAGCTGCCTGCAGCCGGACGGGCGCAACGCCTTTTTTACCATCGACTTGCTGGATTCGTAGCCGCCCGGTCGGGCTCATTCGTCCTCGGAGCGGGCCTCGATGCTCTGCACCTCGCCGCCGGTCGCCACCAGGGTGATCGTGATCGGCCGGCAGCACACCGCGCAGTCCTCGATGTAGGTCTGGCGGTGGACCGAACAGTCGACGGCCACCTCGATCTCCTGGCCGCAGTACGGGCAGGTGATCTCCGCGGATTGGGAAGCGTCCATCACCATTCCCCGGGTTGCGGGCCGTCAACGTCACAGCAACGGATTCGACACCACCCCGTCCGCCAGCTTCGGTTCGAACCACGTCGACTTGGGCGGCATCACCTGGTTGGTGTCCGCCACGGCGATCAGGTCGTCCAGGGAGGTCGGGAACAGCGCGAAGCCCGCCGCCATCACGCCCGAGTCGACCCGCGTCTCCAGCTCGCCCAGCCCCCGGATGCCGCCCACGAAGTCGACGCGGTCGGACTTCCGCAGGTCCGCGATGCCCAGGATGCGGTCCAGCACCAGGTCCGAGAGCACGCTGACGTCCAGCGCGCCCACCGGATCCGTGTCGCGGGTCGGCGTCGGCACGGTCGGCTCCAGGCGGTACCACTGCCCGCCCAGGTAGAGGCCGAACTCGCGCGGCGCGGCGGGCTTGGCCCGGCCGCTGACCGCCTGCACGCGGAAGCTCTCGCCGAGCCGGGCCAGGAACGCCGCCGGCGTCAGGCCGTTGAGGTCCTTCACCACGCGGTTGTAGTCCCAGATCCTCATCTCGTCGACGGGGTAGGCCACGGCCAGGCAGGTGTTGTAGGGCTCGGCGCCCGTGTGGGCGGCGCCGCGCTCGGCGGCCATCAGCTTCCGGGCGCGGCTGGCCGCGGCGCTGCGGTGGTGGCCGTCGGCGATGTAGACCGTCTCGGCGGCATCGAACGCCGCCACCAGCGTCTCGATGTCCGCGTCGTCGTCCACGACCCACAGCGTGTGGATGACGCCGCCCTGACCCTCGGCCGAGAACTCGGCCCTGCCGGCGGCCACCCGCCGGATCACGGCGTCGGCCGCCGGGATCTGCCTGTAGGCGATCAGCACGGGGCCGGTCTGCGCGCCGACGGCCATGATCTGGTTGACGCGGTCGTCCTCCTTGACCGGGCGCGTGAACTCGTGGCGGCGGATGCGCCCGGCGTCGTAGGCGTCCACCGAGGCGCCGACCACCAGGCCGGTCTGCACGTGCTCGTCCATCTGCAGGCGGTAGACGTAGAAGCAGGGCTTGGCCTCGCGGACCAGCACGCCGTCGTCCAGCAGCTTCCGGAAGTTCTCCGCCGCCTTCGCGTAGACCGCCGGCGCGTGCACGTCGGTGCCGGGCGGCAGGTCGATCTCGGCCTTGGACACGTGCAGGAAGCTCAGCGGCCTGCCCCCGGCCAGCGCGCGCGCCTCCGCGGAGTCGAGCACGTCGTACGGCGGGGCGATGACGTCCCGGGCCCGGCCGTGGGCGGGGCGGATGCCCCCGATCGGCGAGAACAGGGGGAGCTTCTTCATGTTCGCCTTCCCGGATGCGGTTCTGGATCGTCGGCGGTCCGCGGCGGTCAGGCCACGTGGTCGCCGTTGATGGCGTGGATCCGCTTGCCGCTCAGCAGGTAGTCGGCGATCTGCTCGGCCGCCTGCCGCGCCACCGTCACCTGCGCGTCCTTGGTCGAGGCCGCGATGTGCGGCGTCAGCACCACGTTCTCCAGGCCGAAGAAGATGTGGTCGGTGGCCGGCTCGGTAACGTACACGTCGCCGGCGTAGCCCGCGATGTGGCCGCTCAGCAGGCCGGCCTTGACGTCCTCCTCGACCATGATGCCGCCGCGGGCGCAGTTGATGATGCGGACGCCCTTCTTCATCTTCGCGATGGCTTCCCGGTTCAGCATGCCCTTGGTGGTCGGGTTCATCGTCACGTGGTAGGTGATGAAGTCGGCCTCGGCGTACAGCTCGTCCAGATTGACCATCTTGACGCCCATCTCGCGGGCCCGCTCGATGGTCATCAGCGGGTCGAACACGATGACGTGCATCTTCAGCCCGCCCGCGCGGTCGGCGACCACCGCGCCGATGTTGCCGCAGCCGACCACGCCCAGCGTCTTGCGGGTCAGTTCGACGCCCTCGAACTTCTTCTTCTCCCACTTGCCGGCGTGGGTCGAGGCGCTGGCCTGCGGGATCCAGCGCGCCAGCGACATCATCATGGCCAGGGCGTGCTCGGCCGTGGACACGGTGTTGCCGAAGGGGGTGTTCATCACCAGGATGTTCCGGCCCGAGCAGGCCGCGACGTCGATGTTGTCGACGCCGGAGCCGGCGCGCGCCACCGCCTTGAGGTTGGTGGCCGCCTCGATCAACTCGCGGGTCAGCGTCGTGGCCGAGCGCACGATGATGGCGTCGTACTCGGCGATGCAGGCCTTCAGCTCGGCCGGCGTCATGCCGGTCTTCACCACGGGCTCCAGGCCCTTCTGGCGCAGCGTCGTCTCGCAGAGCTTGTCGGCCTTGTCGGCGATCAGGACCTTCTTCATTTCTTCCCTCCCGCGTATTCGGCGGCCACCGTCGCGTGCGCCCAGTCAAGCCACGGCGTCAGGGCCTCGAGGTCGGACGATTCGACGGTCGCGCCGCACCACACGCGGAAGCCGACCGGGGCCTTGGCGTAGGAATTGATGTCCCTGGCCACGCCCTCCTTGTCCAGCAGCGCCGAGATCCTCTTGGCCGCGGCGGCCTTCTCCTGATCCGGCAGCTTCAGGAACCAGTCCGCCTTGATCCTGAAGCAGACGGAGGTGTTCGAGCGGATCTCCTTCGACTCGGCCAGGAAGTCGATCCAGGCGGACTTCGCCACCCACTTCTCGAGGACGGCCAGGTTGGCGTTCGAGCGCCGGATCAGGCCGGGCACGCCGCCGACGCTCTCGGCCCACTTCAGCGCGTCCAGCGCGTCCTCGACGCAGAGCATCGAGGGCGTGTTGACCGTGCTGTACTCCAGTTCGCCGGGCTTCAGCTTGCCCTCGGTGGCCAGGCGGAAGATCTTGGGCAGCGGCCAGGGCACCTGCGGCTCGTTCTCCTGCATGCGCGCCACGGCGCGGGGCGACAGGATGACCACGCCGTGCGCCGCCTCCCCGCCCAGCACCTTCTGCCACGAGAAGGTGACGACGTCCAGCTTCGTGATGTCCATGGGCATCGCGAACACGCCCGAGGTGGCGTCGCAGATGGTCAGGCCCTCGCGGTCGTCCGCGATCCAGTCCAGGTCCGGCACCTTGACGCCCGAGGTGGTCCCGTTCAGCGTGAAGATGATGTCGTGCGTGCGGTCGGCCAGGCCCAGGTCCGGCAGGCTGCCGTAGTCGGCCTTGTACTCGTTCACCCGCGGCAGCTTCAGGAACTTCACCGCGTCGGTGATCCAGCCCTTGCCGAACGACTCCCAGCCGAAGATGTCGACGGGGCGCGGCCCGAGCAGCGTCCACATCGCCAGCTCGACCGCGCCGGTATCGGAGCCCGCGACGATGCCGATGCGGTAGCCGTCCGGCAGCTCGAGCAGCTTCTTCATCCGGTCGGACACCTCCTGCAACCGCGCCTTGCCTTCCTTGGAGCGGTGGGAGCGGCCCACGAGCGCGTCCCTCAGCGCGTCGACGGTCCAGCCGGGGCGCTTGGCGCAGGGACCGGAAGAGAAGTTGGGGCAGAGCGGCTTGCGGGTCGGTTTATCCATGGCGTGAACTCCCTGTCTGGTGGCCGGTACCGGGCCGGAACAAGGGAAAGTTGTGTTGTGCGGCGGGGATTTGCAACCTGCCGGCGGCGCACGGCGGCCCGCCGAATGTGGACCGGACGAAGCGGGTTTCCCGCATCAAGAGGCCGTTATTCCCGAGGCTTCTCCAACAACTTCCGCGCCCAGGCGATCCCCTCCTGCTCCGAACCGATCCGGCCGTCCAGCTGAGCCTCGTAGCAGGCCTCCAGCACCGCGCGGAACGGCTCGCCCGGCTCCGCCCCCAGCGCCACCAGGTGCCGCCCCCGCACCAGCGGCGGCGGCCCGCATCAAAAACTAGCCTTCCCGGTTTGAAGGTTGAGGAGCCCGCTTCCCTTCAGAAACAAATACACCACTTGGTCCAGAATCGCCTCC
>JACZKN010000379.1 GCA_014859985.1 Candidatus Krumholzibacteriia bacterium
GGCGGTGCTGGTGCTGCGGCGGCCCGCCGCCGCGCCGCCGCAGCACCAGCACCGCCAGCGGCGGCAGCACCACCAGCGCCAGCACGACCGACGAGAGCAGGGCGAAGGTCTTGGTGAAGGCCAGCGGCTTGAACAGCTTGCCCTCGGCGGCGACCAGGGTGAACACCGGCAGGAAGGAGATGATGGTCGTGGCGACGGCCGTCAGCACGGCCCCGCCCACCTCGGCGGTGGCGCGGTGGACGACGTCCCGCAGCGAGGGCGCAGGCTGCCCGGCCGCCCGCAGGGCGTCCGCCTCGGCCCGCCGCGCCAGGATGTTCTCCACCAGGATCACGCCCATGTCCACGATGGTGCCGATGGCGATGGCGATGCCCGAGAGGGCGACGATGTTGGCGTCCACCCGCGCGTACTTCATCACGATGAACACCGACAGCACCGCCAGCGGCAGCAACGCCGCGACCAGCAGGCCCGCCCGCAGGTTGCCCACCATCACCAGCACCACGATGGCCGTGACCAGGATCTGCAGGATCAGCGCCTCGCTCAGGGTGCCGAGGGTCTCGTCGATCAGCCCGGTGCGGTCGTAGAAGGGCACGATGGTCACGCGGCTCGTGCGGCCGTCCGGCAGCTCGCGCACCGGCAGCGCCGGGGCGATCTCGGCGATCTTTTCCTTCACCCGGTCGATCACCGCCCGCGGGTTCTCGCCATAGCGGACCACCACCACGCCGCCCACGGCCTCGGCGCCGCCCTTGTCCAGGGCGCCGCGGCGCAGGGCCGGGCCCAGGGCGACCGTGGCCACGTCCGACAGGCGCACGGGCACGTTGTCGCGCACGGCGACGACGCTCGCCTCCAGGTCCCCGACGCCGGCGACCGTGCCCACGCCGCGCACCACGTACTCGACGCGGTTGATCTCCAGGGAGCGGGCGCCCACGTCGCGGTTGGACTCGGCCACGGCGCGCGTGACCTCCTCCAGGGTGACGCCGTAGACGCGCAGCGCGTCCGGGTCCACGTCCACCTGGTACTCCTGCTCGAAGCCGCCGACCGACGCGACCTCGGCCACGCCGCCGGCCGCGAGCAGCGCCTGCTTGACCTGGAAGTCCTGGATCGAGCGCAGCTCGGCCGGGTCCCAGCCGCCGGCGGGAAGCCCCTGGTCGTCCCTGCCTTCGAGCGTGTACCAGAAGACCTGGCCCAGGGCCGTGGCGTCCGGGCCCAGCACCGGGTCGGCGCCCTCGGGCAGGATGCCCGCGGGCAGGCTGCCCAGCTTCTCGAGGATGCGCGAGCGCGAGTCGTAGAAATCCGCCGACTCGGTGAAGATGACGTAGATGGTGGAGAACCCGAAGAACGAGTAGCTGCGCACGGTCCGCACCTCGGGCAGACCCAGCAGGGTGACCGTCAGCGGGTAGGTGACCTGGTCCTCCACGTCCTGGGGCGAGCGCCCCATCCATTCAGTGAAGACGATCTGCTGGTTCTCCCCCAGGTCCGGGATGGCGTCCACCGGCACCGGGTCCCGCGGCAGCAGCGCCAGCGGGCTGTCGAAGGGGGAGACGACCAGGCCCCAGGCCACGGCCATCAGCATCAGCAGGATCACGATCAGCTTGTTGTCCAGGCAGAAGCCGGCCAGGGCCGCGACGAGGCCGCGGGGGGCGTCGTGGGCGGGCTGGTTCCTCGGCTCGTTCATCTCAGCGACCCTCCCCGGACGCCACGTCGCCCAGGGTTGCGGTCTGCTCGCCGCAGCGCAGCATGCTCGCCCCGTAGTAGGGGTTCGCCGTCACGGGACCGGCCTGCAGCCAGTAGGCCCCGGCCCCGTCCAGGGCCATGGGGCAGTGGAAGCGGCGCACGGGGGCGGCCTCGCCGGCGTCGAAGCGCTCGAGCACGGTCCACAGGCCGTCCGACAGGGGCTCGAAGGCGAGGCGGCGGGCGACGATCCCCTCGGCGGCGGCGACCACGGCGGCCACC
>JACZKN010000380.1 GCA_014859985.1 Candidatus Krumholzibacteriia bacterium
GGCCTAGCCCCCGGCGCCCGCTGGGAGCCCAAGCGCTGGCCCGAGGCGCATGGCGCCGCCCTGGTGGACGCCCATCGCGCCGCGGGTGGCGGTCCGCTGCGCATCTTCCTGGGTCCCCAGGAGGAGGCCTGGTATGACGCCGGCCCGCTGGCCGCTTCCGCCCGGGCAGCCGGCGCGGAGGTGGTGCGCGGCCTGCCCCTGGTGGAGACCGCCGCCCGCCTCGCCGAGTGCGCGGCGCTGGTGACCAACGACAGCGGCCTGCTGCACCTGGCCGAGGCGGTGGGCACGCCGGTGGTGGCCCTGTTCGGGCCGACGGTGCGGGCCTTCGGCTACGCCCCCCACCTGGCGGCGAGCTGCCTGCTGGAAACGGAAATCGCCTGCCGCCCCTGCTCCCGCAACGGGAAGCGCCCCTGCCACCGCGGCGACCTGGCCTGCCTGGTGCGCATCACTCCCGAAGCGGTGCTGGCCGCGGCGGCGCCGCTGCTGGCCGGCCCCGCCGGAAAGGACCCTGCTTGAGCGACCGCGCCCTGCACCCGGCGGCCGGCCTCGGCCCCGCCCTGCGCTTCTACCGCAACGTGGGCCCCGTCGTGGCGGGGCTGCTGCCCCTCTTGGCCCCGTTCTCCCCCAGGCTGGCCGCGGGCGTGGCGGGCCGCCGCGGGCTGCTGCGCCGGCTGCTGGCCGCAAGCGCCACCGTGCGCGGCGGCGTGTGGTTCCACGTCACCTCCGTCGGCGAGTACGAACAGGCGCGGCCCCTGATCGCCGCCCTGAAGGAGGAGGACCCGCGCCGGCCGATCATCGTGACCCACTTCTCGCCCTCGGGCTGGGAGTACGCCCACCGCCGGCCCTGCGCCGACCTGCACGACTACCTGCCCTTCGACGAACCGGGCCCGATGGCCCGGCTGGTGCGCGCCTGGAAGCCCCAGGCCCTGGTGTTCATCAAGTTCGACCTGTGGCCCAACCAGGTGCTGGCCGCCCGGCGCCACGGGGTGCCGGTGGTGCTGCTGGCCGGGTCGCTGCACCCGGGCAGCGCCCGCCTGAAACGCTGCGCCCGCGGGCTGTACCGGGACCTCTTCGACCGCTTCGCCCACATCGGCGTGTGCACCGCCGACGACGCGCGGCGCTTCACCGAGGACCTGGGGGTCTCGGCCCCGGTCACGGTCACCGGCGACACCCGGGTCGAGCAGGTGGTCCTGCGCTGGGAGGCCGCCCGCGAGGGCCGCACCGCCGCGCGCCTGAAGGCCCTGGGCGGCCGCCTGCTGGTCCTGGGCAGCACCTGGCCGCCGGACGAGGCCCTGTGGCTGCCCGTCCTGCCGCAGCTGCTGCGCGAGCACCCGGAGCTGCGGGTCGTGCTCACCCCCCACGAACCCGAGTCCCGGCGCCTGGCCGGTCTGGAGCAGGCCCTGGACGCGGCCGGCCTGCCGCACCTGCGCCTGGGCCGCCTGGCGGCGGGCGAGCCGGCGGACGCGGCACGGGTGATCCTGGTGGACTCCGTCGGGGTGCTGGCGGAAATCTACCGGTCGGGCCATCTTGCCTACGTCGGCGGCAGCTTCACCAGCGGCGTGCACAACACCATGGAGCCCGCGGTGTGCAGCCTGCCCGTGCTTTTCGGGCCGCGCATCGGCAACGCGGAAGAGGCCGGGCTGCTGGTGCGGCGGGGGGCGGGTTTCGTCGTCAGCAAGCCGGACGAGGCCCTGGCCGCGGTCGGTCGCCTGCTGGCCGACGACCAGGAACGCATCCGCCTGGGGCAGGAGGCCCACCGGGTGGTCATGGAACAGCGCGGGGCCACCGCGCGCAGCCTCGAGGTGCTGCGGCCGCTGCTGGCCCGGCGCCCGGGCTGAGATCCCCACAGGAGACGCGATGAGACCCCAACAGGCCGACAGCCTGCCCCTGGCGGACCAGCGCCCCGCCGACCGCGGCGCCCGCTGGCGCATGCCCTACGCCGCCCGTCCCCGCTTCATCCAGCTCGAGACGGTGACCAAGTGCAACGCCGAGTGCCCATTCTGCCCCCAGCACGAGATCCGCCGCGACCCGGCGCGCATGCCCGACGCCACCTGGCAGAAGATCGTCGACGACACCCGCGGCTGGGGGATCACCTACCGGCCGTTTTTGACCAACGAGCCCTTCGTGGACAAGCGCCAGCCGGCGATCACCCGCTACATCAAGCAGAACGATCCCACCGCGCGGGTCGAGTACAACACCAACGGCGAGCTGATGACCGAGCAGCTGGGCCGCGACCTGCTGGAGGCGGGCGTCGACATCCTCCGCTTCTCCATCGACGGCTTCAGCGCCGGGACCTACGAGCCGTCCCGCGTGGGCATCCCCTACGCCAAGGTGCTGGAGCGCACCACGCGCTTCCTGGAGATCTGGGACAAGGAGGGCTGGCGCGACAAGGTCTTCACCGAGGTGCGCATGATCGAGGTGCCGGAGAACCGCCACGAGATCGCCGCCTACCGCGCCTACTGGGAACCCCGCTGCACCGAGGTGCTGGTCACGCAGCTGTACCAGTGGCCCTGGACCGGCCAGAAGCGCGAGGACGTGGTGCTGAAGCCCTGCCTGAAGATCCTCGACGAGATGTTCTTCTACAGCGACGGCGACGCCACGGTCTGCTGCTGGGACGTGCACGGCCGCGCGGTGATCGGCAACGCCAACCGCGAGTCGGTCCGGGAGATCTGGGAAGGCCACGCCGCCGCCTGCATCCGCGACGTGCTGGACGACGGGCGCCGCGACCTGCTGCACCTCTGCAGCCGCTGCAACGCCTACCAGGACTACGATTTCGCGAAGTTCGTCCGCTAGGCTCCGCGCGGCGCGTACGGGATCGGATCCTCGACCCCGGCCCCCGCGAAGCCGCGCAGGCGCAGGCGGCAGCTCTCGCACACGCCGCAGGCCGTGTCCGCTTCCGTGTAGCACGACCAGGTCAGGTGCAGGGGCGCCCCCAGCGCGAGCCCGCGCCGCACGATGGCCGCCTTGTCCAGGCGGATCAGCGGGGTCTCGATGCGGATCCTGGTGCCGGGCTTCGTGCCCGCGTCGACCGCGGCGGCGAACCGGCGGTAGAACTCCTCGCGGCAGTCGGGGTAGCCGCTGGAGTCCTCCTCCACCGCGCCGATCCACAGCGACCCCGCGCCGATCACCTCGGCCCAGGAGACGCCGATGGCCAGGAGGTGGGCGTTGCGGAAGGGCACGTAGGTCGAGGGCACCGGCGCGCCGACGGCCGGCAAACCGGCCGTCTCCACGGCCAGGGCCGGGTCCAGCAGGGACGAGCCGCCGATGGCCTTGAGGTAGCCGATGTCCGCCACCAGGCGCCGGGCGGCGCCGTAGTGGTCGGCCAGGGCGCCGAACGCCGCCAGCTCCCGGGCCTCGGTGCGCTGCCCGTAGTTCACGTGCAGCAGGGCCAGGTCGTGGTCGCGGGCCGCCTCGGCCAGGCACACGCACGAATCCAGCCCCCCGCTCGCCAGCACGACGGCCAGCTCCCGCGCCATGCTCACACCCCCCGCGTCCGGTCCGGCCAGACGGCCCTGTGCAGCTGGATCTGGAAGCGCGCGTCCAGCCCGTCGGCCAGGATCCACTCGGCCAGGTCCCGCGGCGCCAGCCCGTCCTGCACCGGCGAGAACACCACCGGCACCCCGGCGGGCAGGCGCCCCGGCGTGCGCATCAGGTCGCGCCCCCACTCGTAGTCGGCGCGCCCGGCGCAGACGATCTTCAGCTCGTCGCCCGGGTTCAGGGCGGCGATGCCCTCCCAGTCGATGAGACCGGCGGCGATGCCGCTGCCGGGGGCCTTGAGGTCGACGATGCGGTGCACCCCGACGGGAACCCCGCAGAGGGGCACGGCGTTGGCAGGACCACGGGTGCCGCTGGTCTCCAGCAGCACCGTCCGTCCGTCGACGAGCAGCGCGGCCAGCAGATCCGCGACACCGGCCTGCAGCAGCGGTTCGCCGCCGGTGACCAGGACCGTGCGGAAACCGTGGCCCCGCACCACCTCCAGGACGGCCGGCACGTCCAGCCGCTGCCCGCCCTGGAACGAGTGCTCCGAGTCGCACCAGGCGCAGCGGATGTGGCAGCCGGTCAGGCGCACCAGGGTGCAGGGCTGCCCACTGAAGCGTGACTCGCCGCAGATGGCGGGATATATTTCGTTCACCAGGAGCATGATCGCCTTTCCCAGGAGGCCGCGGCCCGTCGGGGCCCGCCTCCGCAGTCCAGGGAGCACCGAATTGCGCAAGATAAGCACGGGAACCCCCGCAGTCCATCCCCGCCGCCTCGCCCCCGCCCTGGGCGGGCTGGGCCTGCTGCTCGTGGTCGCCGGCTGCGGCGGCGGCGGCAGCGGCGACGAACAGGCCACCGGCGCCGGCACCGGCGCCCCCCCGGACACCGCCTGCCCCGTGGTGGTCGATCTGTCGGGCTGGCAGGCCTTCACCGCCCTGGCCGGGCGCATCACCGCCGGCGAGGCCGTCAGCGCGGCCGACCTGGCTGCCCTGGGCGAGCAGGCCTCCTTCACGGTCTGGCGCGAGAGCATGGCTCCGGTCGTGCCGAAGCCGGAGCGCGTGGGCAACTTCCTGGAAGAGGCCTTCTGGGACGAGCTGGGCCGCACCTCCGAGCGCAAGGCGCATGCCGACCGCCGCGACCTGGGCCTGTCCTACCGCTGGTCCTGGGAGCGGCGGGCCCGCGTCGATTCCCTGGCCGCGGTCGTGGCCACCGAAGCCTGGGCCTGCGGGCTCCTGGAGCACACCCGGGGCTGGATCGCGCCCGACCGCCTGCCCCGGCCCGTACGCATCCATGCCGTGCCCGGCCAGCCCGAACTGCGCTGGCACGACGGGCACCTGGTGGTGGACACGGGCGTCCTCGTCGCCGGCGGCCCGCAGCAGCTGCAGCGTCAGCTGGCCGGCCTGCTCTACCGCAACCTGGAGGCCGTGGACGGGATCAACCCGCTGGAGGCCACCGGCGACACGGCCGTCGCCCACGTCTTCCGCATCCTGCGCAACGAGGGCCTCGCCACCTGGATCGAGGACCTGCCCCACACCTACTTCGACCGGGACCATCCGCGCCTGCGCCGGGTGATGCCGGTGCCGGAGCACTTCTACCAGTCGACCCTGCGGGTGGCGGAGATCTGCGGCGCGGTCCTGCCCCGGCTGTTCGCCGACCCACAGGAGATGGCCCTGCGCGGCCAGGACTTCGCCCGGACCCTGGCCGCCGGCGGCGCCTTCAGCCAGGGCGGCTACGGCATGGCCGCGGTCATCGCCGGCCGGCTGGGCCTGCCGCGGCTGCAGGAGGCGGCCCATTCGGTGCCGGCCTTCGTGGCGGCCTTTCAGGAAGCGGCCCTGCTCAACGGGGATGACCGTCCCCTGCCCGGAGCCCTCGGGCACGAACCGTGGGCGTGCGTGGCGCCGCTGCCGGTGGACGTCTACGACCGGTTGCTGCCGCTGCTGGAGCGCGAGTCCGGCCCGCGCTAGTCCCAGCGGTCGAACACCGGTTCGATGTCGACGGGGATGCCGTCCAGGCGGCGCAGGGCGGCCTCCAGCACCGGCGGCAGGCCGCCGTACTTCGTGATGAAGGCGCTGGTGCCGTCGTAGTCGCCCAAGGCCTGGAGCAGGCAGATCTGCGCCACCAGGTCCCCGATCGCGGGCACGAACACCGCCGTGTCCACGGAGAAGCGCTGCACGTCCGGATGCCAGGCGATGGCCTGCTTCTCCAGCAGGTAGTTGAACTGGATGGCGTTGGCCTGGCCGTGGGCCTCGCCGATGCCGAACCTGACCGAGCGGAACAGCCCCGCCAGGTAGGTGGCCGCCTGCTGCCGCACGATCTCCGGCGGGAAGTAGTCCCGCCCGGCGGCGTGCAATTCGAAGATGGTCCACTCGCCCATGGCGTCGGCCTTCGCCTCCTCCAGGGTCGAGTACAGGTCCTTAAGCTCCAGGCGAACCTCGGTGGCGCGGCCGTCCTTCGTGATCCTGCCGGGGCCCAGGCCGTGGCTCATCTCGTGCCACAGGGTGTGCAGGAAGAAGCTCTCGGCGGTCAGGTCGCCCAGCTGATCGTCGATGACCAGCTGCTCGGCGATGGGCCGCAGGATGCGGTTGAACTTGGCGTTCATGACGTTGCGCAGCAGGACCTTCTTGCTGCCTTTGGCCTCGCGCACCCGCTCGTCGTTGGGCAGGTTGAAGGCGATGGTCTGGACGCCGGCTCGGGTATCGCCGGCCGAGTAGACCTCGTCCACCACGCGGATGGGCGAGTCGCTGCCGCGGCCCGGGTTCTTGTGCTCGTCGCCGATGGGCAGCCGGCTCTCCAGCCAGGGCAGCTCGTCCTTGAACTTCGCCAGGCGGGCGCTCTCCAGGGGATCGGTCACCGTCACGAAGGCCTCGAAGGCGGCCTTGTAGCCGAAGAGGCCGTCCTCGTAGGTCTCGTAGGGCCCGATGGTGATCTCCACGTCGCTGTCCAGGTCCATCCACAGCATGTCCGACGCGTAGTAGTCGTCGCTCAGGAAGGCGTCGGCACGGCTGCGCAGGAAGGCCGCGAGGCTGGCGTTGCCGGTCAAGGCCGCCGCCTCGCGCAGCAGGTCGGCCGCGTGCTCGAGACCCGTCCGGAAATGGACCGAGTAGGGCACCGCCTGCAGGGCGCCGTCGGCATCGCGCCGCACCATGGTGAACAGGCCGTCCAGGCCGCGGGCCGGGTCGGCGATGGCCGCCTTCTCCTGTGCGGTCAGGTCCAGCGGATAGAAGTTGGCCCCCTCGGGATGGGGCCAGGAGCCGAAGAAGGGTTGGCGGTCGAAGCGGCGGTCCCAGGGGCCCAGGTTGATGGCGAAGTAGCGGCGCACCCCCGCCTGCAGGCCCGCCGGCAGGTCGCCGATGCGGGCGGCCAGTTCGGCGCGGCAGGGCGTGGCCTGCTCGGCGAACAGGTCGTGCATGACCTTGGCCGCCTCCACCAGCTTGGCCAGGGTCGCCTGTTCGGCCGGGTCGAGGTGGCTGGTGTCCGGGTCCAGTTCGGTGCGCACGTAGGCGGCCAGGCGGGCGTCCAGGTCCGGCACCACCGGCAGTTCCCCCGCGGTCCAGCCGCAGTCCTGGGCTTGGTTCCGGGTCACGTCGTCGGCTCCCTTCGGTCCGCAGCCGCAGAGCAGCGCGGCGGCGCCCAGCAGCGCGGCCAAGGCGGCCACGTGGCGGAATCGTTCGTTCGGGCGATGCATGGGGACGCTCCTCGTCGGTAGGGGGTCGGCGCCGATCAGCCGGAGCGATTGTGCCTCCGGCGGGCGCCGGCGTCAACCCGCGGCCGGCCCGCCGCCCGGCCCTCAGGCGGAGCCTATCGGATACCGTTTTTCGATTTTATTGTTGATCCGGGTCAATTTCTGCCCTAAGATGTTTCATGCCGCCCCGAACGATTCCCTCCGGACGGGTGCGGCTGGCTGCCAGGGTCGAGATATCCGGCGATCCTGCAGCGCGCCGGCCGGGATCTCCCGGGCCTGCCTTGCCCGTCCTGCGCTCGCGGGCGGGAAACCGGGCCGCCGATGGCGGCCCGGTTCGTTTTGTCCGGCGTCCTGTCTGCAAAAAAAAAGCGGCCCGGGGCCGCGGCTAGGCAAAGTGGCGGGAGCGACGAGACTCGAACTCGCGACCTCCGGCTTGACAGGCCGGCGTTCTAACCAACTGAACTACGCCCCCGCCAGGTGCGTCAGCAGGAGGCGCAATATAGCGGCACCCTCCGACGGTGTCAAATTATTTGCGGAACGCCGGGACCGGGCCATTCGGGCAGCCAGGTGACCCGCCAGCCCGGCGGCAGCAGGGCGCGCAGGTCCGCGGCCAGGGCCGGGTGGCCCACCCCCAGGGCCTGCCCC
>JACZKN010000381.1 GCA_014859985.1 Candidatus Krumholzibacteriia bacterium
CCCCAACCCCGGGGGCCCCAGCCAGCCCATGACCGAGAACACCCCGTGCAGGATGTTGCCCGCCGCCCCCATCAGGAGCAGGTAGACCAGGAAGCGCAGGCCGCCCAGGCGGGACTCCAGGGGCGGGCCGAAGACGTGGAAGTAGACGAGGTTGCCCAGCAGGTGCAACCAGCCCAGGTGCAGGAAGACCGCCGTCACCACGGTCCAGGGGGCCTCGTTGCCCGGCACGAAGACCAGCGTCCAGGGCCGCAGCGGCCCCCACTGGGGCGCGTAGCGCAGCCAGACGAAGGCCAGCACCATCAGCACCTCGAGGGCGCGGGTCACCACCGGCCGGCCGCGCTGCGGCCGGTCCAGCCCCAGGGGATAGAAGTAGAAGAAGTACATGCGCCGGTTATCGGCAGCGGCGGCGGGGACTTGACTCCGGGAAAGGCGGGCCCGCCCGCGGGGTCAGGCGCGGCCCGCGGCCAGGGAATCGGCGACGATGCGGCCGTCGTGCAGGCGCAGCACCCGCCGGCAGCGGGCGGCGATGTCCTCCTCGTGGGTCACGATCACCACGGTGTGTCCCCGGGCGTTGAGCTCGCCGATCAGGACCATGATCTCGTCGCTGGTGACGGAGTCCAGGTTCCCGGTGGGCTCGTCCGCCAGCAGCAGCGAGGGGCTGTTGACCAGGGCCCGGGCGATGGCCACCCGCTGGCGCTGGCCCCCGGACAGCTCGTTGGGACGGTGGTGGGAGCGGTCCGCCAGCCCCACGTCCGCCAGGGCGCGGGCCACCCGCCGGGTGCGCTCGGCGGCCCGCACCCCGGCGTAGACCAGGGGCAGCTCGACGTTCTGGGCCGCGGTGTTGCGCGGCAGCAGGTTGAAGGTCTGGAAGACGAAGCCGATCTCCCGGTTGCGGATCTCCGCGAGCCGGTCGTCGCCGAGGCTGCTGACCTCGGTGCCGTTCAGGCGGTAGGTGCCCCGGGTGGGGGTGTCCAGGCAGCCGAGCATGTTCATCAGGGTCGACTTGCCCGAGCCGCTCGAGCCCATGATGGCCACGTGCTCGCCGGCGTCGATGTCCAGGTCGATGCCCCGCACCGCGGGCACGTCCTGGACGCCCACCCGGTAGATCTTGTGCAGGTCGCGCACCTCGATCAGGCGGCCTGCGGTCACTGGGGCCCCGTCCCGCCCGTCCAGGGGCTGAGGCGACCGGTGGCCCGGTGCAGCTGGGCCCGCGCCATCAGGAAGTCGGCGGTGGCCCGGACCTCCTGGCCCCGGGCGTTGGCCAGGTTGGCCTGGGCCACGATGATGTCCAGGGTGGTGCCGGCGCCCACGCGGAAGCGCTCCTGGGCCAGACGCAGTTCCTCCTCCGACTGGACGATGGTCTCGCGGCTGACGCCGGCGCGCTCGCGGGCCTCGACCATGGTGTTGTGCAGCTGCCGGATCTCCACCTGCACGTTAAGGCGGGCCTGGTCCAGCTCGTACTCGGCGATGCGGGCGTTGGCCTTGGCCTTGCTGCGGCCGGTCAGGGTCTGCAGCCGGTCGAAGACGTTCCAGTTCACCGCGTAACCCCAGCTGGTGTTGTCGGAGGTCTGGGAACCGAAACGGTAGGGACTCTCGTTGTCGTAGCGCGAATAGCGCACCGAGAGGTCGAGGCGGGGCCAGATGCCGCTGGTGGCGGTGGTGATGTCCTTGCGCCGCGCCTCGGCGGCGTGCTCGCCGCTCTGCAGGTCCAGGCGCCGGGCCAGGGCATCCTCGTACAGGACCTCGACCTCGGGCACGAAGAAGTCGGTCTCCAGCACCGACGGGTCCACGCGGAAGGTGGCGGCCAGCGGCCGGTTCATGGCGTAGGCCAGGTCGGCAAAGGCCATCTTGACGCCGTTGTCGGCCACGACCACATCCAGCCTGGTGTTCTCCAACCGTACCCGCTGCTGCAGCACGTCGCTCTTGGCGGCGCTGCCGAGGCGGAAGTAGGTCTCGGTCCGCTCGAGTTCCTTGGCGGCCTGGTCGCGGGTCTCGAAGGCGACCTTCAGCAGCTCCTCGGCCCGCAGCAGGTTGTAGTAGGCCATGACCACGTCCTGGACCACCAGCTCGCGGGTGTAGTCGCGGGTGGCCACGGCCGCCGCCAGCTGGTGCCTGGCCGAGCCGAGGCTGCTGAACTTGGCGAAGCCGTTGAACAGGTTCAGGGTCGCGCTGCCGGCCCAGTCCTTGTACTTGGTGTTGATGGTCTCGTCCGCCAGGCCCAGGGGCGACAGGGTCTGCATGAACCAGAGCGTCGAGTCCCCCGCCGAGTCGTAGGAGTAGAACGGCGCCTGCCCGGTCTCGTACTGCTGCACGTCGAAGTCCGTGCGCTCGGACTTCTGCCAGGAGCGCGAAAGGTTGATGTCGGGCAGGAAGGCGCCGTAGGCGGCCGTCACGTCCTGCGAGGCGGCGTGGCGCCGCTCGTCGCTGATGGCCAGCGACGGACTGCTCTCGAGCGCGATGCGGACGCAGTCGGTGATCGAGAGCAGCGGCAGGTCCCGCGCCGGGGCCGGTGCCGCCACTGCCGGCGTCGCCGGGGCCGGCCGGTCCTGGGCGGCCAAGGGCCCGGCCACCACGCAGGCGAGCACCAGGCAGAAGGCCGCGCACGCCTGCCGCGGCCGGATCGGTCGGATTCGCATCATCCTGATCTCCTGAGGGCTGAGGTCTCCCCTGCGCGCCGGCGGGCGGTGCCGGCCGGGGCCCCGATCATAGGACCGTTTTCCCCGGAAACCAAACACGGAATCCGCGCGGGCCCGGGCCGGAACGGGTTCACTACGGATTTGCGCCGTCCCGGTTGCGCCGACGGCACCATCTACCCAACGCGCGGCGCGGTTGTTCCCAGCGGATCATTCCCGGGTTGCGGAAACGCGGGCCGCGTCCCCAGGGACGCGGCCCGCGGTGCAAAGGTTGCCTGCCGACGCGGCCCGGTCCCGCTAGTTCAGGCGGAAGACGAAGGGCACCGCCATCCAGGCCTTGACCGGGATGTTGCGCTGCTTGCCCGGGAAGAAGGTCCACCTGCGCGCGGCCTGCAGGGCCTCGCGGTCCAGCAGCGGGTGCACGCCCTGGACCACCTGGGCCTCCTTGACCAGCCCGTCCGGCCCCACCAGGACCTTGACGATCACCGTGCCCTCCAGCTGGGAACGGCGGGCGATCTCCGGGTAGTCGGCCTTGACCGGCACCTTGACCCGGGGATTCTCCGAGGAGGCCACGAAGCCCTCGTCGCCCAGGGAGTAGGTGGTGGTGGTCTGGCTGATGGCCGTGTCCAGGTCCATCAGGGTGTCGGCGATCTCCACGTCCTCGGTGACCTCGTCGTCGGGCGCGGCCTCGATCACCTTGGGCGGCGGCGGCGCCTCCTGGGGAGGCGGCGGGAGCTCGATGACCTCCTGCTCCTGGAGGTCCACGACCTCGAACTCCTCCTGGCGCAGCTTGTAGGGGTTCGGGACGTAGTTCGGGGAGACCAGGAAGCCGAGCAGGGTCAACAGGACCGCGATCAGCGCCGACCAGCGCAGGTACTTGGGGTACTGCGCCTTGAACTGGTCGTTGGCCGACGTCTTCAGCCCGTTGCTCGCCGGAGCGGTCGCCATTCCTTCTCCTAGTACTTGGTTCCGGGCATGGACTCGATGTCGTTGTTGAAGAAGACGCGCACGGCGTTGACCTCCTTCAGCTCCTCCATCACGTCCGAGACCGTCCCGTAGTCGGCGTAGGTGTCCGTCTTGAAGGCGACGATCAGCTGCGGGTTGTCGCCGATCTTCTGGCCGATGATGTCGCGGATGTGCTTGACCTGCACCAGGCGGTCATCGATGGAGATCTGCCCCACCCGGTTGATGTAGATGTTGGAGACCAGCTCGCGGTTCACTTCCTCGCCCGCTTCGGCGCGCGGCAGCTCGACCGGCAGGCCGCTCTCCTCGCGGAAGATCGTGGTCACCATGAAGAAGATCAGCAGCAGGAACGCGATGTCGCCCATCGAGGAGGTCGGGATGTAGGTGCTCTTCTTGGTGTTGCGGTTGAAATCCATCTCGTCCCGCCCTCCTACTCTTCCGCCGTCTTGAGCGAGACCTTGTTGGCGTTCGCCAGCCGCAACTCGTCCAGGCAGGCCACCATGCGCCCGTAGTCGGCCTTCGGGTGCACCTTCAGCAGCACGACCAGCTTCGGGTTGCCGGCCAGACGGTCCTCGATGGCGATCTTGATTTCGTTGACGGTGATGGGCCGGCGGTCGAGGGTGATCGAGTTGTCGGCCTGGACGAAGATGGTCGCGATGTTCTTCTCGGCCACGCGGACCGTGTCGTCCTCCTGCTTCTGCTTGCCGGGCAGGACAAGGGTCAGGCCCTGCTCGGCCGCGAAGATGGTGGTGACGATGAAGAAGATCAGCAGGAGGAAGGCCACGTCGCTGGTCGACGCCATGGTGATCTCCCCGAGCGCCGCCTTCTTCTTTTTCTTCATGAGGCCCATCGGTCATCCATCCTTCCCGGCCGGCGCCGGGTTGCGCTCGGTCCGCGACTAGCCCTTCAGGCGCTCCATCTCCTCGATCAGCTCGGCGCTCGTCTCCTCCATCTCGATCACGAAACGGTCGATGGTCGAAACGAAGTAGTTGTAGCCGATGGTCGCGGGGATGGCGACGACCAGGCCGGTGGCCGTGGTGATGAGCGCCTCGGAGATGCCGCTGGCCACGAGCTTGGCATTGACCTGCTCGGACGCCGCGATGGCCTCGAAGGCGTTGATCATGCCGGACACCGTGCCCAGGAAGCCGATCAGCGGGGCGATCGTCGTCACCGACGAGATCCAGATCAGGCCCCGCTCGAGGAACGACATCTCGATGGTGCCGGCCGTGGCGATGGCCTTCTCCATGGCGTCGCGGCCCTTGTCGGCCTTCTGCAGGCCGGCGTAGAGGATCGCGGCGATGGGTCCGCGCACCTTCTGGCACTCCTCGGACGCCGCCTGGACGCCGTCGTTGCGCAGCGTCGTGATGATCGTGCCGATCAGCCGCCGGGTGTTGACGCGGGCGCGGTTGAGCGTCCACAGGCGCTCGATCAGGAAGACGAAGCCGACCAGGGCCACGATCAGCAGCCACCACATGAACTGGCCGCCGGCCACGAACAGCTCGCCGGCGCCGGTCCTGCCGATGGGCGAGCGGTCGATGACGCCCATCAGGCCGCCGATGGGCTCGATGAACTGGGGAACTTCCTTCAGGGAGTCGGCCGCCGTGGAACCGAAGCCCAGCGAGTCGCCGGTGGCCTGGATCCTGGCGAACTTGTCGGCCGCCGTGGTCTCGGCGGCGGGCTGATCCTGCGCCAGCACCGGGGCAGCCAGGGCCAGGCCCAGCAGACCAACGGTGAGGAACCCGGAAATGGCGCTTTTCAACGTACCGTGACGAGCCATTGTGCCAATCTCCCTTTCCGAAATGGGACCCTTAGAAAGCTGGTGCCGGGAGCGGGGCCGGGCAGGTGGGGAGCCCAGGTTCCACTACCAGACGGGCCCAGTTTCGCCGACGGCGCACGCACCGGCAGGGCCCTTGTTTCACCCGGTCGCTGGAGTCTAGTCGCGTGATATAATTAGTGCAGACCGGGGTGCCAAGTCAAACGGTTTTAGCCCCCTGCGGGGATTCGTTCCCGCCCGCTCGGCGGCGCCTCCCCTACTCCTCGCCCTGAATGACGTTGGACGATTCGAGGATAAACTCGCCGGTGCCGGTGCGGTCCACGAAGAGGAAACGCTGGCCCAGTCCGATCTGCGAGAACTGGCTTCGCCACAGCGGTTTGCCGCCCCTGTCGTATTCCCAGATCTCAAACCCCTGCAAGTGGGTGGACTTCTGCTGGCTGAGGACCCTCTGGCTCTCAGCGCGGTGCGACCACGGTTGCGGGATGGGATCGTGGGCGCTGTAGGGGTCGACCTCCGACGAGCCCGAATTGCCCCGCGCCATGGTCCCTTCGCGTTCGGGGGCGAAGCGCTGGAAGACGTTGATGCGGGCGTCGTCCTGGTCGCGGAAGCTCTGGGGCATGGGCTGGGAGCGGAGTTGGTCGGGCATGCCCAGGGCCAGGAAGACCTCGCCCCGCGCGTCGGAAGCCCCGAACTCGTCGAACCCGCCCAGGAACTGCCGGACGAAAGCCAGGCGGTACTGGTACTCGAGGTAGGCTTCGTTGACCGGGCTCTCGGGGTCCGGGTTGACCGAGTCCCAGTAGGCGGTGAGCAGGGCTTCCTGTTCGGCGGCGCTGGCCGCCAGGAAGCGGTCCAGGTCGGCCCCGTGGAAGATGGTCCGCCCCTCGCCCCGCAGCTGGCCGGGGCGGCGGGCCAGGGCCGAGAGCCGCCAGATCACGTCGAACTGGGTCACCGTACCGCGGCCCCGCCGGTCCAGGGGCGCCAGCCCCAGCAGGAACGAGCCCTCCGGCAGCAGGTTCACGTCCAGCTCGTAGACCAGGCCCGCCGGCCGGCCCGCCGCCAGCGCGGCCCGCCCGGTATTGTCGAAGGCGATGGTGTCGGTGATGGCGTAGTCCAGGTCCAGGCTGGTGATGGTCACCTGCAGGCCCTGGGAGTCGGCGTCGGCCGGCACGCCGCCCAGCGGCGGCCAGACCGGCACGAACAGCTGCAGGCGGTCCTGCTCCAGGCCGTAGCGCCGGGCCGGGTGCATGTAGTCGTGCAGCCAGCCCGTCGGCGTCGCCGCCTCCGCGCCCGGGCGCCACTGGCGCAGGGGCGCGTGGGCCAGGAACAGGGGCTGCCCCAGGGCCAGGCCGGCCGGGGCCCGCGGCCCGTCGTCGGCGGCCCAGACACCCGCCGCCGCGCTGGCCCGGCTCTCCTTGCGCATCTGGTGGAACAGGCCTTCCTTGCGCTCGTTCACGTCGTAGACGGCGCAACGGACGCGGCCGCTGCGGAAGGGCACATCCTCCAGGATCACGCCGAACACCTGGAACAGGGTCGGGCTGGCGGCCTCCTCCACGGTCAGCAGGCGGGTGCGCACGGGCCGTTTCTCGGCGACCAGCCGCCCGTCCAGCGCCTCCAGCTCCACCTCCACGCGCAGGCGTCCCTGCAGGCCGCCGTCCAGCTCGAGGAACGACAGGTCGGCGTTGGCCACCTCCACCAGCACCAGGACGTCCAGGACGTCCTCGCCGCGCCAGCGGTTGACCACGTCCACGGAAATGGCGAAGTTGCCCCGCCCTTCCAGGGGACGCAGGACCGCGGACGCACCCGCGGGCAGGAGCAGCAGCAACGCGAGGACCGACAAGATGACGGGCGGGAAGCGGCGCACGAACACGCACGAGCGGCAGGAGATCCGTGCCATGACAAGGCCTTTGCTGCAGGTGTCCTACCGATCCCCCTCGACCGGCGCCGGCGGGGCCGGCTGCCCATGATATTAGGGTAAATCCGGGGACTTGGCCAGTGCGAACGGACGCGGCGAGCCGCCGGCGCGAAAAAAGGCCGCCCCGCGTGTGCGGGGCGGCTCTCTCACATGCAGGCGGGATCTGGCCGGGCCGGATCTGGAGGAATCCTGGCCTAGTAGATGACCGACACGGTGAACCGGTGGACGTAACCCAGGGCGTCCATGTCCACGCCGCTGTAGTCGGCCTGCAGCCTGGTGGCCTCGCCGGTCCGGATGGCGGCGCCGAAGCCGAAGGCCAGGCCGTCGGTGTCGTAGTTGATGTGGTAGCCGCCGCGCGCGAAGAACAGCTCGTTCAGCCCCCACTCCAGGCCCGCGTTGGCGCGCTCGATGTTGTCCGCCGGGTGCTGGAACTCCAGCGCGCAGGTCAGGCGCTGGCGTTCGTTGCGCAGGGCGTTGAAGCTGGCGCCAACCTTGAACAGCACCGGCAGCTTCGACTCGCGTTCGTCGAAGGTGAACTTGCCGCCCAGGTTCTGGATGGTCATGCCCAGCTTCAAGTCCCTGATGCCGATGCGGTACATGATGCCGAAGTCCATGGCGCCGGTGTTGACCGCGGTCTCCGCCAGGCCCATGTGCAGGTAGTTCAGGGTCAGGCCCGCCGAGAACTTGTCGGTGAAGAACCGCGCGTAGCTCAGGCCGAAGGTCGTCGTGCCCGCGTCGAAGGTCTCGCCGGTGCCCTCGGGGTTGTAGGCCGTGCGCACCAGCTGCGGGTCCATCCAGAAGGACCGCGCCGAGATCGCGAAGGTGCCCGGGATCGACCGCGGGTTGAAGGCCAGGATCGCGGTGCTGAGCTTGGTGTCGGCCGCCCAGACCACGTGGTTCACGGCCACCTCGTTGCTGACCACATTGACCAGCCCGCCCGGATTCCAGAAGACGGAGCTGGCGTCGTCGGCGACGCCCGTGAAGGCCGACCCCATGCCGGTCGCGCGGGCGCTCACGCCGATCTTGAGTTCCTGACCACCGAAGGTGCCGACCTTGGCGAAGCCGGCCCCGAAGGCCAGCCCCGGCAGGGCCAGAAGAATCGTGGTCAGAATAGCGATGCGCTTCATGGAAACCTCCAGATCCGTCCGCGGACGGAGTTGAGCTTGCCTGCCCCTGTCTGTCGCCTGCCTACCTGACCACCACGAACTTGCCGACGAAATCTTCGAAGCGGTCGTCGTCCGCCTGGACGGAATAGAGATAGACACCACTGACGATTTCCTGTCCGTTGCGGCTCATCAGGTTCCAGCTGACGTGGCCGGACCCGGTCGTGCCGTCGTGATCGATGGTCTGCACCAGGTCCCCCGCCACCGTGTAGATGTTGACGGTGTTGCGGGCCTTGGGCAGGTTGGTGAACGTCACCCGGACGCCCGTGGGGTCGTCGCCGGTGGGGAACAGCTGCTGGTACTCGGCCAGCGCGTCGCGGGTCGCCGGGTTCGGGTACACGTAGATGTTCGTGCCGTCGCGCTCCCGCTCCTCGGCGGTCTGGGCCGCGGTGCCCGGCTGGGTGTCGCGGAAGGACGAGCCGGGGTCGCCCACCAGGCCGGGACCCGCCGGTCCGGTGATGCCGGGCGCGTTGCCGACCGGCAGCAGCGCGTGGTCCGTGGACGTCACCGAATAGAAGTAGATGAAGCCGTTGTGGATGTCCCGGTCCACGTACTCGTAGTACCGCCGCGCGCGCTTTTCCTGGATATTGTTCTCCGGGTCCGGCGCCCGGTAGGTCACCGCCCAGAAGGTGTCCAGCGCCGCGTCCCTGGTCTGCCAGGGCCCCAGCACCGCGAACTCGGGCTTGAGCACGCCGTTCTGGTCGAAGATGATGGGACGCTCGTTGTAGACGTTGGTGGGATCGTCGTCCACGACCTGCCGCATGGCCTCTTCCAGGCCCGCGTAGGCCGGATCGGACAGGACCACCGGCGTGTAGGCCACCGACTCGAAGCCGGTGTTCTGCCCCAGGGGAATGGTGTCGTAGTAGGTGACGTTGTCGATGATCCGGTGGCTGACGTACTCGTTGATCACGTCGTACTCGGCGATCAGCTGCCACAGGTTGCTCTCCGGCCCGTTGGCCAGGGACGACCCGTACGGCCGCTCCCAGTTGTCCGCACGCCAGACCCGGTAGGACTCGAAATCCACCCGCTGCAGCCGGATGTCCGGCGTGTGCTCGGGGGTGTCGTCCCAGAAGACGTGGACCCGGCTGTCGGCCGCCCACAGGCGCAGGCCCGGCGGCGGCGGCGCCATGCCCACCAGCCAGTTGATCTGGGTATCGAGGCCGTCGACGCCCGTGCAGCCGTTCTTGTTGCCACCCAGGATGTTGCACTGCCAGTCGCCGTTCTCGAACTCGGCCGGCCCGCAGTAGTGGCCCAGCTGCCGCGCGCACTCGAAGCAGTTGTCCAGGTTGAACATGGCGCAGGTCTTGCCTTCGTACTCGAAGCGATCGGCCTCGGTGACCCGGTCCTGGGCCAGCAGCCACTGCCCGTCCACGCAGGAGGCGTCCATGTAGTCGGGGAAGAACGTGTCGAACGGATTGTCCCCGGCCCCTCCCTCGAAGTCCTCGCGGCAGAGCATGGTCTCCCGGCCCAACTGGCCCGGGTTGATGGTCGTGCCGGCCTCGGTGACCACGCCGCGGATGTTGTCGACCCAGATGCCGTACCAGGTCAGCGCGGCCTCGGCGCAGTGGGCCAGCAGGCCATCGAGCCCGGGCCCGACCACCATGCCGACCTGGAACTCCAGCGATTCGTCGGGCTCCAGCCGCAGGAACGGTCCCGCCGAGACCAGGAAGCGGAAGTCCGCCTGCTTGCCCGCGATGGTGTTGGGGTCCCAGTCCTCGGGCAGGGCGCTCAGCAGCTGGTAGGCCTCGTCGTCGTTGCTCGGGTCGCCGCCCTGCTCGAAGGCCGCGTTGCCGGAGAAGGACTGGAAGGTGCGCAGGCCTATCCGCGAGGGGGCGCGCGCTCCCGTCGGGTCGATGTCGTGCCCCAGGAACAGGATGCCGAAGTAGCCGCTGATGGGATTGGCCTCGGCGGCGTCGTACATGTAGCCCACCTCGACCGGCACGTAGCTGCCGTCGGAGGCGCGCACCAGGCCGCGCCAGCTGCCGGCCATGTCGTCGTCGGCGATGCCCTCGGCGGCGCGGGGCCCGATGTCGGCGTCGGCGAAGAAGCCCAGGTACACCCGCTCGATGGCCGTGACGCCCACGTTCTTGATGGAGTACTCGAAGCCCACGAAGTCGTCGACCTGGTCGTTCTCCCAGGCGTAGGTGCTCTGGACGATCTCCAGATTCATGGGCGTGTGGTCCGGGTTGTTCTCCTGGGCCAGCCGCGTGTTGTCGTACTGGGTCAGCACCATCATCTGGTTGCCGATCTGGGCGAAGTCCTCGTCGATCAGGCCGTCGCCGTCGTCGTCCTTGCCGTTGAGGATCTCCTCGTCGATCAGGCCGTCGTCGTCGTCGTCGGGGTTGGGCATGGGGGCCCGGCGCCCGCTGGCGTCCGGGTTGCCGGTCGGCCTCATCAGCTTGGTGCCGATGGCCTCGTAGATGGTGGCCTCGACCTCGTCGAGGGGATAGATCTCGCTGCCCCAGCCGCCGCTGGAGACCAGCCGCTCGCCCAGCACGACGCCGCCTACCCACAGGCCGGCGGCCCAGAGGTACTCCTCGCCCGAGCCGGCAGGCCACTGGCAGGAGGGGGCGTCCGAGAAGGGCGTCGGCACCGAGGGTGCCGAGCCGATCAGGCCCCAGTTGGTGATGTTGATCTGCACCTCGCCCACGTTCATCACGTAGCTGCCGTCGAGGATGAACGCGCCGCTCGGATTGTAGCCCATCTCCAGGACGGATTCGGGCTTGTCGATGACCGCCGCGGCCGGCGCGGCAAGGCACGCCGCCAGCAGGCACAGGCCCGCCAGCACGGTCCGCCGGGGCCCGCTCCGCCGCAGCCGGTGCGCCATGTTCTCGATGGTCCTGTTCATCGTCGTCCTTTCGGGCCGGACCCGGTCGCCGGGGCCGGTGCGAGCTGCCCCTCTAGAAATAGTACCCGATCCCGAGGCGGAACAACCGGTGCTGGCCGAAGGTCCGCGGGTCGTAGAACGGGATGAATTCGTCCGTGCCGTCGCCGTCGGCGTCCTGCAGCAGAGCCGCGCCGTACTTGCCGGTCTCGGTCAGGTACGACATGCCGGCGTAGCGCGCGCCGTTGATCATGCCCGGGCTGATGCCGCCGCCGCCCGGCGCCTGGATCACGTCCTGGTTCAGCAGGTTGAAGCCCTGCAACTGCAGCGACAGCCGCTTGCCGTAGAAGTCGATGTTGCGTTCGAACTGGATGTCCAGGGCATAGGTGGACGGCAGGCGCTCGCTGTTCTCCAGCATGGGATCCTGCCGCTTGGCGAAGCGGTCCACCGGGGTCCAGGGGAAGCCGCTGCCGTAGCTGAAGGTGAAGGACGTGGACCACACGCCGGGCTCGGCCAGGCGCAGCAGCAGGTTCGCCGTGTGGCGCTGGTCCCAGGCCAGCGGCAATTCCTGGTTCGGCAGGTAGGCCAGGCCCTCGGGATTCGAGCCGAAGGCCGTGTCCGAGGCCACGCCGTCGGCGAAGGAGTAGGTGTAGCTGAACATGAACGAGTAGTTGTCGCTGTAGCGCTTCTCCAGGGTCATCTCGATGCCGCGGGCCGAGGCGTAGGCCTTGTTGATGTAGCGCGCCAGGGTCTGGCCCGTGGACTCGTCGGTCACCTGGGAGGCGGCGATCAGGTCGTAGATGTCCTTGCTGTACAGCGAGAACTGGCCGGCGATGAAGTCGTTGAACTGGTGTTTGATGCCGGCGGAGTACTGCACGGTGGTCTCGGGCTCGAGGTTCGGGTTGCCCAGGATGCCCGAGTTGCCCACGGGGTCCTGGCTGGCGAACAGGTACTCGCGTCCCGGGAACTGCACGAAGCGGCCGTAGTGGAAGTGGAACCCGTCGCGCTCGGTGATGGGGAAGGCGAAGCCCAGGCGCGGCTGGAACGCGGTCTTGTACTTGACCACGTTGGCGTCCACGTCCTCGTTAGCCAGTTCGATGGCCGCCGCGCTGCCCGGCGAGAACATGTCCCAGCGCAGGCCGTAGTTCACCACCATGCCCTCGTACTCCCAGCGGTCCTGGGCGTACCAGTAGCCCTCCGGGTTGTAGGTGTGGAACACGTTGCGGTTCTGGCCCTGTGACCAGTCGCCGGTGAAGCGGCTCTGGCGCATGACCGCCGGCTGCACCAGGGCGTAGCGTTCCAGGTCGTTGTAGCGCACGCCGAAGCCCGTCTCCACCAGGTGGCCGGTCCAGCGGTTGGTCACCAGCTCGAAGCCCAGGCTGTAGGTGCGGCTGTACTCCTCGGCGTAGACGAAGTTGTCCGAGGTGGTCACGTAGTAGGCGCTCAGCGGGTCGGTGTAGTAGTCGCTGCCCGCCTGGTAGATGCGCTGCTGGCCGTAGAACAGGCCGGGATTGCGGATGCCGCCGTGGTTGTACTCCCAGGGGTCCTTGCCCTGCACGTCGTTGCGGGTGTCGAAGGCCACCAGCCCCAGGCGCACGGTGTAGAAGGTGGAGTTGTCCAGGTTCTGGCGCCAGACGATCTTGGCGACCTGCCCGATGGCCTTGTTCTGATTCAGGCGGTCCGAGGAGTTGAAACCGGTGTAGGAGCTGTCCTCGGCCACCGTCGAGTAGGACGAGTAGGGGTAGCGGTAGCCGTCGAACTGGGCCTGGGCGATGACCGTGTAGACGCGGTTGTCGGCGGCCGAGCGCACGTCGAGCACCGGCATGGGCACCTGGCGCTCGCTGTCGTTGCGGCTGTCGATGACCATCACCACGCGCGCGTTCTGCAGCATGGTGTCGTACCAGGGGCCGTAGTACACAGGGATGGTGCGGCCGGTGGCGAGCCAGGCCTGCACGGTGGAGCTGCCCGCGTAGATGACCTGGGGCATGTAGAGCACGCGCCGCGCGTAGCCCTCGACGCTCCAGTTGGGCCGGTAGGACTCGCCCAGCGAGGTCGAGTAGGAGTACTCGGCGGTGACCTTCTTGCTCTCGTCGAAGCTGTAGGCCAGCTTGATCGAGCCCTTGGCCTGGTTGAACTGGCGGCGCCGGAACTTGAACAGGGTGGTGTCCCCCACCTTCACCTTGTATTCGGGCCGGTGGGTCACCGAGGTGTTCTCGGTGTCGGTGAAGGCCAGGTCGCCGGCGAAGTAGTAGGTCAGGCCGCCGACGGGGGTCGGGCCGCCGAAGCCGTACTCGAAGCGGTCGTAGTTGGTGTAGGTCTTGTCCTGGCGCCCGAAGTCGTCGGTCAGGAAGCGGAAGCCGCCGCCGAACTTCTCGCCGCCCTCCTTGGTGGTGATGTTCACCACGCCCGACAGGGCGTTGCCGTACTTGGCGTCCAGGCCGCCGGTGACCATGCTCATGTTGTCCACGGCCAGCGACGAGACGTCCAGCGAGCCGGTGCCCAGCGGATTGTCCACCGAGACGCCGTCGATCTGCATGGAGACCTCGCCCGAGCGGCCGCCGCGCACGAACAGCTCGCCGGCGCGCATGACCACGCCGGCCTGCTTCGACAGCGCGTCCTCCACCGAGTCGATGGCGTACTTCTCGAAGGTCTCGGAGGTGACCACCTGCTCCTGGACGGCGCTCCTGACCTCGACCATGTACTCGGCGCCCTCGACCTCGAAGGCCTGCAGGGTCTCGACGATCACCGTATCGAGGGCGAACTCGAGGGTGGTCGTCTGGCCCGCGCGCACCTGCACCGCCTGCTCCACGGGCGCGTAGCCCAGGTACAGGACCTTGACGGTGTAGGTGCCCGGCGCCATGCCGTTGAAGTAGAAGACGCCCCCGCCGAGCGACATGGTCCCCCGGGCCGTTCCCACCAGCAGGACGTTGGCGTAGTCCAGGAGCTCCCCGGACTCCTTGTCCTTGACCACGCCCTTGATGGTGCCGACCCCCTGGGCCAGGGCGTCGCCGTAGGGCATGGTCGCAGCCAGGCACAGGAGGATGACAAGGGGCACGATCCGCTGGATCCGGTGAAGCCGGAGCATACTGCCGCTCCTTTCCGAGGGAACAAATCCGGCCAGGACGGGGTTCCTCTCGGAACCTTGGGATTGGTCTCTATGAGTACGCACTGAACCTTAGCCGGGCAGTGTGGGGTGCCTGCTACATGGGCGTTGCCGCCGGTCCGGATGGGCAATTCGTGGCCCTTTCGGGGCCTTTGCCGCAACTGGTGTTTGAATATAGAGATTGGCCTATTACGTGTCAATAAATTGTGGGGCGTGCCCCTCGGCGACCACGGGACAGCGGACGGCGTGCCCCGGGGCCAGCTCCTGCAGGGGCGGCAATGCCTTGTGGCAGCTTGGTTTGACCAGCGGGCAGGCGAGTCGGAACGGGCAGCCGGCGAGGTCCGTGGTGCGTCCCGCAGCGACCTGCGCCACCTGATCGCGCCAACCCTCCGCGAGGGCCGCCAGCCGCGAGGGTTGGACCGCCTGCAGCGCGCGCGTGTACGGATGCCGCGGCGTGGCCCGTGCGCCGCCCGGCATGGCCTCCACCACCACCCCGGCCAGCATCACCAGCACCCGGTCGCAGCGGGTGATCAGCTCCTCCAGCTGGTGGGACACCAGCACCAGCGCGAGACCCCGGCC
>JACZKN010000006.1 GCA_014859985.1 Candidatus Krumholzibacteriia bacterium
CAGGCGCCGGGAGCGGCGGCACGGCCAGGGGTTCGCGCCCTGCCAGCGCCGCGGCCAGGTGGTCAGGGCGCACGGGCTTGCTCAGCTCGCCGTCGGCGCGGCCGGCCAGGTCGGCCAGGTGGTCCGGGCGGCCGGCCAGGTTGGTCAGCAAGAGGCAGCGGGGGCGGTCGTCCCGGGGCAGGGCTGCGCAGTGGTCCAGCACCGCCGCCAGCTCGGCCGCCGGCAGGTTCTGGTCCACCAGCACCGTCGACCACAGCCCACAACCCCGGGACGGGCGGCCCGCCAGCATGGCCAGGGCGTCGGCGGCGCCCAGCACCAGCGACCCCCAGTGGCCCAGCTGCCGCACCTGCTCGGCCAGCACCTCGCCGCTCAGCTCGTGGCCGGTGACGACCAGCACGTTGCGCGCGGCCGCGTCCGCCACCGGGTGGTGGGCCGGTACGGCGCCGCGCACGGGAATGGTGAACGAGAAGGTCGAGCCGCGGCCGGGCTCGCTCTCGGCGACGATCTCCCCGCCCATCAGCTGCACCAGGCGCTGGCTGATGGCCAGGCCCAGGCCGGTGCCGCCGAAGCGGCGGGTGGTGCCGGCCTCGGCCTGGGTGAACTTGTCGAAGATGCGCCGCATCTGGGCCGCGGGGATGCCGATGCCCGTGTCGGTGACTTGGCAGCGCAAAAGGACGGCGCCGTCGCTCTCGCCCTCCGGCTCGACGTTCAGGTAGATGTGCCCGGTGCTGGTGAACTTGGCCGCGTTGTTCAGCAGGTTGGTCAGCACCTGGCGCAGGCGCGCGCCGTCGACCAGGCCGCGCTCGGGCACGCCCGGGGCCTGCCGGCAGATCACCTCCAGGCCGCGGGACTGGGCGGTGAAGGCGATCAGCGAGACCACCTCCTCCACCAGGGCCCGCAGGTCCGTCTCCACCGGATCGATCTCGAACTGCCCGGCCTCGATCTTGGAGAGGTCGAGGATGTCGTTGATCACCGCCAGCAGCGCGCCTCCGGACTGGCGGATCATCTCCAGGTACTGGCGCTGGCGTGGCGTGGGTTCCATGTCCGCCAGCAGGTCGGCGATGCCGATCACGCAGTTCATGGGCGTGCGGATCTCGTGGCTCATGTTGGCCAGGAACTCGCTCTTGGCGCGGCTGCTGGCCTGGGCCTGGACCATGGCCTCCTTCAGGGAGCGCTCGGTCTCCAGCTTGTCCCAGACGGTGATGAACAGGTCGGCCACGTTGCGCATCATGCCGATCTCGTCACGCTGCCAGGCGCGCGCCAACGGCGCGTCCACCGCCAGGAACCCGAAGGGCCGCCCGCGGTGGGTGATGGGCACGGCCAGCAGGGCGCCGTCGGGCGCCAGGCCCCAGGCGTCGCGGAAGGCCGCGGCGTCGTCGGGCAGGTCGCCGGCGTGCTCGGCCACCACGGGCGCGTTCATGGCGAACCAGCGCGAGGTCCAGACCAGCAGCCCGCCGGCCAGGGCCGTGGGCGGGTGGCTGACCGGGGCCATGGCCGGGTCGATCCACGAGAACAGGCGCTGGGCGGGGCGGTCCTCGGCGCCGAAGCGCACGATGCAGCAGCGGGCCGCCTCCACGAACCCGCCCAGCTCGGCCAGCACCCGGGCCATGCTCTCGTCGAGGTCGTCGGCGGTGCACTGGACGAAGGACTTGAGCACGGCCGCGGCGGAGCGCTCCAGGCGCAGGCGCTGGGCCAGGGCGCGTTCGGCCCGGATGCGGTCGGTCACGTCGATGGACACGCCCAGCACCTGCTGGCCGCCGGAGAGATCGGGCGCCAGGGGCTTCTTGATCGACTGCAGGCAGATGGTCTGGCCGGTGGCGCCGCGGACGATCTCCTCGGGATAGGTCCACTCCTCGCCCCGGCGCATGGCCTCGCGGTCCTCGTCCATCCAGGCGGCGACCTGCTCGGGGCAGTCGTTGACCTCGGTCAGCAGGCGCCCCTCCACCTGGTCCACCCGCCGGTCGTAGTAGCGGGCCACGGCGCGGTTGACCAGGGTGAAGCGGCCCTCGAGGTCGCGGGCGAAGACGAAATGGGGGATGGCGTCCACCACCGCGCGCAGGAAGCGCTTCTCGGCGCTCATGCCCCGGGCGTGGAAGGCGTTCAGGTAGTCGATGCCCAGGCCGCAGGCGGGCAGCAGCCAGGCGAACCACTTCAGCAGCACGGCGATGTGGAAGCCGCTGTCGTAGACCGAGACGACGCCCGTCGCCAGGACGGCTTCGCCGGCGGCCAGGGGGACGAGCCCGGCAACAAGGCCGCGGCCGAACCAGCCCGTGCGCCCGCTGCGGACCGCCGGCAGCAGCAGCACGAACGTCAGCAGGCAGAGCAGCAGGGTCAGGGAGCCGGCGCCCGGCAGCAGCAGGCCCGCCGGGCCCGCCAGGTTGGCCGTCCCCAGCCAGGTGGCC
>JACZKN010000382.1 GCA_014859985.1 Candidatus Krumholzibacteriia bacterium
CCCGCGGCAGTGGCCCATCCTGACCGCCCAGCTGCTGGTGGGGGTTCTGCTGGCCCAGCCGGACCGCGCGCAGCTGGCGGCCCTGGGCGCGCCGGCGGCCCTGGGCACGGTGGCCCTGGCCTGGGTAGCCTGGGTGGTGCTGCTCAACGGGGGCACCCTGGCCTACAACAGCGCCTGGGACCGGGACACGGGGCCGGTGGCGTTCCTGGCCCGGCCCCCCCGTCCCCCGGCCTGGTTGGCCGAGGCCGCCCTGGGGACGATGGCCGCCGGGGCGGTGCTGGGGGCGGCGACGGTGGGCACGCGCTTCGGGCACGTGACCGCGGCCTGCGTGGCCCTCTCGGTGATGTACTCCCATCCGGCGCCGCGCCTGAAAGCCCGCCCGGGGCTGGACCTGGCGGTCAACATGGCGGGCTACGGCGCCGGCACGACCCTGGCGGGGCTGCTGGCGGGACGGGCCGCCACCGGTCAGGCCCCGGGGGCGGACGACCCCTGGCTGGTGGGCGGGTTCGCCCTGCTGTTCGGTTCGCTGTACCCCCTGACCCAGATCTACCAGGCCGCGGACGACGCGGCGCGGGGCGACCGGACCCTGACCACGGCCCTGGGCGTGCGCCCGGTGCTGGCCCTGGCGCTGGTCCTGGGCCTCCTGGCGGCGGGTGCGCTGCTGCGGACGGCCCCCGCGGGCACCGCGTCCGCCCTGGTGGGCGGCGCCTGCGTCCTGTGGCTGGCCCACCTGGCCCAGTGGCTGGCGCGGGCCGGCGGCATGGACGCCGCGGGGCACGAACGCGGCATGTACGTGGCGCTGGCGTTGTGGGCCGGCGTGGACGCGGCCCTGGTGGCGGCGCGTTTCCTCTGAGGCCCGCCGGCTCAGACGTGGATGCGGCGGCGGCGGGAGATCTCGCCGGAGAACTCGGCGCCCAGGGCGGCGAACTCGCCCAGCACCCGGTCGATGAGCTCGACCTTGGTCTTCAGGGGCAGGAACGCCGCCTTGAACCCGTTCATGACCAGGCCCAGCACCTCGTCCCCGTTGAGGTCGTAGTTCTCCACCGCCAACCGGTACTCGTTGGTGACCGTGGTCCCGGAGACCAGGCGGTTGTCGGTGTTGAGGGTGACGCGCAGGCCTTCCTGCATGAAGCGGCGGATGGGGTGGCTGGCGAAGTCGGGGATGGCCTTGGTCTGCAGGTTGCTGGCCAGGCAGACCTCCACGGCGATGCGGCGGTCGTTGACCCAGGCCATCAGGTCCGGATCCTCGGCCAGGTGCGTCCCGTGGCCGATGCGGTGGGCCCGGCAGTAGTGCACGGCCTGGTGGATCGACGGCGCGCCGAAGGCCTCGCCGGCGTGCACCGTGACGTTGACGTTCCCGTCGAGCACCCGCTGGAAGGCCTCCAGATGGTCCTTGGCCGGGAAGTCCTTTTCGGCCCCCGCCAGGTCGAAGGCCACCACGCCGCGGCCCTTCCAGCGCACCGCCAGGTCGGCCAGTTCCAGGCTGGAGGGCCCGGGGATGTGGCGGATCCCGCAGATGATCTGGCCGGTGCGGATCCCGTAGCGGCGGTGGGCCCGGTCCAGGCCTTCCTGCACCGCGGCCACGATCGCGTCGTACTGCAGACCCCGCTCCCGGTGCAGCAGCGGCGAGTAGCGCACCTCCATGTAGCGGACGTTCTCGCGGTGGGCGTCCTCGGCCAGTTCGAAGGCGATGCGGGTCAGGCTGGCGGCGTCCTGCATCAGCTTGAGCGTGATGTCGAAGACCCGCAGGTAGTCCACCAGGCTCTGGCAATCGTCGGGCACCCGGCACACGGCCAGGACGTCGGCTTCGCCGGTGAAGGCGTAGCCCGTGTCCACGTGGCGGGCCAGCTCCAGGACCGTCGCCGGGCGCAGGGACCCGTCCAGGTGCACGTGCAGGTCGGTCTTGGGCAGGGCGTGCAGGAAGTCGACGGACGGTCGCCTGACGGCGGGATTCGCGGCCTGGCCCATGGGCTCCCCCCCGATGCGGCGGGCCCGCGGGGCGCAGGCCGCCTCTGGATAAAAAAGTATCGATGCGGGCGAAGCGTCCCTCCAGCTTCCAGAGGGCGACTCATTCCCCTGGGGCCTTCGGTTCGGCTTCGATCTCCCCGCGGGCGACTAGCCAAGTCGCCGCGGAAACCCGCATCGAGTACATGGTCCCGTCCGCATCGCAGCGGAATCGCGACCGGGAATCATTATACTGACTGGCGCAGGGGAAAAGCAAGAGGGTAGTTGGGGATTCCCGGACCGGACCGAACCCGGTGCGGCGAACGGAGATTGGACAAGCCCCGGACCAGCCTGTATATTCTCCAGACCAACCCCAGACCGCGTTTCGGGAGTCTTTCATGAGGAGAATGGCAATGGCGCAGGGAATCGGTCCCAGGGTCCGGTCCGTCCTCTTGTCCGCCGCCGTGGGCGCGGCGCTGCTGCTGCCCCTGGTCGCGACGGCCGCCAACAGCCCGGACGGCACCTGGGTCGGCCAGATGAAGTCCGCGGACGGGGAGGATTTCGAGGTCACCCTCGTCCTGGACGGCATGGGCACCACCTGGTCGGGCAAGCTCTCGGACCCCTACATGGGCGAGGTCGCCCTGCAGGACCTGAAGGTCACCGCCACGCGGATCAGCTTCACCTTCCGGCCCGCCAACGTCCCCTTCCCTGCCAACTTCTCGGGCAGCTACCTGGCGGCCGGCGACCGGATCACCGGCACGTTCTCCATGCGCGGCTCGAGCCGGTTCGTGAAGTTCGAACGTTCGGCCCAGAGCCTCACGGCCGGGCCGTCCGCCCCGGAGGAGCCCGCCGCGCCGGTGCGGGTGCGCCACGACTACCGCTTCGCCCTGACCGCCCGCGCCGGCTGGTGGCCCGCCCTGCACCTGGTCAAGGACGAGAACTACAACATCAACAACCTGACCGCGGCGGCCCTCAACTTCGACGGCGCGGTGAAGTGGTCGGTGCTGGACGAGTTCACCATGTACGCGCGCTACTACCGGGGCGGCCAGGCCTTCACCGACGACGACGCCAGGCTCGCGGCCTTTGCGGAGACCGGCCTCAGCGGCGAATCGTACCTGGCGCTCGACGGCTGGGAGATCGGCCTGACGGGCTACCTGGGCGACGTCATGATGCGCAACAGCCGCTTCAACCCCTACGTGACGGCGGCCGCGGGCATGGTCGACTGGGAGCTCGGCGAGTCCGGTCGCGGCACCGAGGTCATCGTCCTGGAGCGCAACGCCCTGGAGGGCAGCGACCCGGCGGTGATGTTCGGCATCGGGACCGAGTACGAGCTCTCGCCCCGCGCCGCCCTGGAATTCGAGTGGGCCTGGCGCTACTTCCTGACCGAGGACGAGGACCTCTGGCCCGACCCGGACAATTCCTGGTCCAACACCCACGCCTGGAACCTCTCCCTGGGCCTGACCTGGGGCTTCTGAGGGGCGCGCGCCCGCGGGCGCGACCGACGCGGACACGAAGGCCGGCTCCCCGCGGGAGCCGGCCTTCCCCTTGGGCAGGGTCCGCGCGGGCTACGTCCCGGCGGAGTAGTCGTTCAGGTAGGCCAGCTGCGCGGGCGTCAGCACGTCCAGGCTGGCGTTCATGGTCTGCAGCTTGATGCCGGCGATGTGCTGGTCCTGGGTCTCGGGGATGTCGTGCACCGCGTTCTCCAGGTCCCGGCCCTCCCGCGCCAGGCGCACCATGGAAAGGAACTGGTTGGCGAAGCTCATGTCCATGACCTCGCTGGGGTGGCCCTCGGCGGCGGCCAGGTTCACCAGGCGGCCCTGGGCCAGCACGTAGATCCGGCGACCGTCGGCCAGGGTGTACTCCTCGCAGTTGGTGCGGACCGTACGCTTGCCGCTGGCCATGGCCTCGAGGTCGTCCAGGTTGATCTCGCAGTCGTAGTGGCCGGTGTTGCAGACGATCGCCCCGTCCTTCATGACCTCGAAGTGGCGGCCCACGATGACGTCCTTCATGCCGGTGGCGGTGATGAAGACATCGCCGACCCGCGCGGCCTCGTCCATCGGCATGACCCGGTGGCCGTTGAGGATGGCCTTGAGCGCCGCGGTGGCCTTGATCTCGGTGGCGATCACGTTGGCGCCCATGCCGTCGGCCCGCAGGGCGCAGCCGGCGCCGCAGTGGCCGTAGCCCGCGACCACGAAGTTCTTGCCCGCGAGCAGGACGCTGGTGGCCCGCAGGATGCCGTCGAGGCTCGACTGGCCGGTGCCGTAGACGTTGTCGAAGTCCCACTTGGTCTCGGCGTCGTTGACGGCGATGACGGGGTACTTCAGGGCCCCGTCCGCGGCCATGGCGCGCAGGCGGTGCACGCCGGTGGTGGTCTCCTCGGTGCCGCCGACGATGGTCGCGGCCAGCTCGGGGTGGCGGTTGTGCACCGAGAAGATCAGGTCGGCGCCGTCATCGAGGGTCAAGGTCGGCTTGAACTCGAGGGTCTTGTCGATGCACCAGTAGAACTCCTCGGTGTTCATGCCGTGCCAGGCGTAGATGGAGATGCCGGCGGCGGCCAGGGCGGCGGCCACCTCGTCCTGGGTGCTCAGGGGGTTGCAGCCCGACCAGCTGATCTCCGCGCCGGCCGCCTTCAGGGTCTCGATCAGGACCGCGGTCTCCTTGGTCACGTGCAGGCAGCCGGCGATGCGCATGCCCTTGAGGCTCCGGCGCGCGCTGTGCTCCTCGCGCAGGGCCATCAGCACCGGCATGCGGCTCTCGGCCCAATCGATCTTCATCCGGCCCTGGGCCGCCAGGTCCAGGTTGCGCACCTTGTAGTCCGCGCCGGTGCTGAACTTCTCGCTCATCGTCGGTCTCCTCGCTTCGGGTTTCGGGTTGCCTGTGGTCGTTCGGTCGTCGTGACGGTCAGGGCCCCGGCTTCGTCGCCGTGACCAGGAAGACGTCGGGCCAGCGGGGGGCGCGCCCCCCGCTGGCC
>JACZKN010000383.1 GCA_014859985.1 Candidatus Krumholzibacteriia bacterium
CGCACCCCGCCAGCAGCAGCGCGCCGGCGGCCGCCAGGGCCGCGGCGCCGCAGGCCGGCTCAGTGCATCTCATAGAGCACCAGCCGGCCGTCCAGGCCGCCGTTCATCAGCGGTATCTTGCGCTGCGCCTTCAGGCCCACGTGCTTGATCAGCTCGCGATCGCCCAGGTACACCCAGGCCCGGCTGCCCTTGCACTTCTGCTTGAGGAAGTCGCCGAAGGCGGTCATGAACGCCGCCATGTCCGTGCCCTGCTCCAGGCGCAGGCCGTAGGGGGGATTGCAGACCACGAGCCCCGGCGGCAGCTCGGGCAGGTCGCGGAAGTCGCAGGTGCGCACCCGCAGCTCGTCGCCCCCGGGCAGGCGCGCGGTGTTCTCGCGGGCCATGCGCACCGCTTCGGGGTCGATGTCGCTGCCCTTGATCAGGCCGCCGCGCACCGGCTGCACCCGGTTGTCCTCGGTGAACTTCACCTTCACCCAGTCGTTGCGGTTGTAGTCCGGCAGCATCATGAAGCCGAACTTCCGGCGCAGCACGTTCGCCGGCAGGCGGCCGGCCTTCAGCCAGGCCTCGGCCAGCAGCGTGCCCGATCCGCACATGGGATCGTACAGGGGCTGCTTGCCCTCCCACTCGGCGAAGTCGAGGATGGCCGCGGCCAGGGTCTCCTGCATGGGTGCCGCCACCGCCTGCAGCCGGTAGCCGCGGCGGTGCAGGGGCGCGCCCGAGCAGTCGATGGCGATGGTGGCGGTGTTGTTGCGGATGTGGACGTTGATCGCCAGGTCCGGTTCCTTGGTGTCCACGTTGGGCCGCTTGCCCTTGTAGCGGGCGCGGAACATGTCCACCACCACGTCCTTGACCTTCAGCGCGGCGAAGTGGCTGTTGTCGATGACGCTGCGCGAGACGTTGCCGTCCACGGCGAAGGTCTGGTCCAGGGAGAGCAGGTGCGTCCAGTCGATCTTCTTGGTCTTGAGGTACAGGTCCTCGCCGCTGGTGATGTCGAAGCGGGTCAGGGGCGCCTGCACGCGGCTGATCAGGCGCGCGCGGTAGTTGATCCGGTAGAGGGTCTCGCGGTCGCAGCGGAAGTCCAGCCCCCGCGGGATCGCGCGCACGTCCTCGGCGCCCAGGGCGCGCAGCTCGGCGGCGGCCAGTTCCTCGAGCCCGCCCGCCACCTGGGCGAAGTACTCGCCCCGCGCCTGGTACAGGAACATCAGCCGTCCCCGCGGGTCATCAGGATGTGGGGGATGCCGCACTCGTCGAAGACGGCGCCCTCGCGCACGAAGCCGTAGCCGGCGTAGAAGTCCTCCAGGTAGGTCTGGGCGTGCAGGCGGAAGCGGCGCACGCCGCGCCGCTGCGCCTCCTCCAGCAGGAAGATCACCACCGCCCGGCCCAGGCCCTGCCCGCGCCAGCGCGGGCGCACGGCCACCCGCTCGATCTTGGCCCAGCCGTCCGGCAAAAGGCGCAGGCGGCCGGCGGCCACCGGCTGGCCGTCCACCTCGCCAAGCACGTGCACCGAGGTGCGCTCGTAGGCGTCGAACTCGCCCTCCCAGTCCACCTGCTGCTCCTCCACGAAGACGATGCCGCGCACGACCATGACCTTCAGCTGGTCCTCGGGCGAGTCGGCGATGCGGATGGCGGAAACCACGGCGGATCCTCCGTGCGGGGGCGGGGGCTTATGCTACCATGGGACGATGGTCTGCTTGGACTTGCGCCAAAGATAAGCCCGCGTCACCCGAAAGGCACGGTCCATGTTGCGCTTCGCCGACGCCGGCCGGACGGTCATCGACACCTGCGAAGGTCCGGTGGGATTGGCCTGGTCGCCGCGGGGCGCAACAAGGCTGGTGCTGCCCGGCGGCCTGGGCGACCGCGACCGCGCGGCGGTGCTCGCGGCGCTGCCGGCGGACCAGCCGCTGGTGCCGCGGCCCGGCGGCTGGTC
>JACZKN010000384.1 GCA_014859985.1 Candidatus Krumholzibacteriia bacterium
CCCGGCAGCGGCCCCGCCGGCGGCGGCGGCGGCGGCGCCCTCGCGCGCGAAGGTCGCCAGGAATTCCAGCATCTCGTCGAGCAGCCCCGTCAGGTCCATGAAGTACGGGGCGCTCTCGGTGAACTTCCCGTCGCACAGGGCGGTCAACTCGCCCAGCGCGTCGCAGCAGGCCTGCAGGTTCGCCAGCGTGGCCTGCAACCGCTCCGGCGGCGTCGCGGCCAGGGAGGCGTGCCAGTCCTCGGTGGGGATCAGGCCCATCTCGACCAGTTCGTCGAACTCGGCCCGGTCGGACTTCGTGCCGGCCTTGTCCAGGCGCTGCGCCTGCTCGTAGTCGAACCAGGAGCGCGGCTCCTCGCCGATGGGGTCGGACAGCGGGACCTTCTTCACCGCGGCCAGGAAGTCGCGCGAGGTCCCGATCCACGAAAGCGGCCGCGCCCGGATGGCCTCGATGATCTCGCCCTCGTCGTATCCGGGGGATACGGTGGCCCAGAAGCCGTCCACCAGCGCCCGCAGCAGGCGCAGGCCGAAGGCCAGGCCCTCGAGGCCCTGCAGATGGGTGAGCGCCTGCGTGTAGACGGCTGCGATCTCCAGGTCCTTGGACTTCCCGCGGAGCGTCCGGTCGCACAGGTCGGCCGCGCCGCGCCAGTCGGCATGCTTGGTCTCGCCGCCGGGGTCCACGCGCGGGTCGGCCTCGCGCCGCAGCTCGTCCAGCGTGGCGAGGGTCAGGTCCCCCGCCACGAGACGCAGGTCGGTGCCGGACGGCCGGTCGGGGTCGATGGGCGCGAGAAGCTCGTCCAGGTTCGGCATGTCGATCTCCCGCAGGGCAGACAACTGCGACCGCCGCCGCCGGCCCGCAGCGTTGGTTTCCCCTCATCCTCCACGGTAGTTGTACCGGATCCTCCGCGACCCCGCAACAACTAACAAAGATTAGTCCACGGTGGATTCCGACCGACCGCTTCCGCCCCCCCAGCCATCTTCCCCGACCCGCGGAGGTCCTGGCTGTCCTGCGCTCCACCCACCGGAGGCGCGCACTCCGCAGGGCCGAAGGCCCGAGGACCGCGCGCCTCCGGTGGGTGCAGCGCAGGACAGCCAGGACCGCTAGGCGCGCCGCTTCTTCTTCGACCCCTCGTACCCGTAGTACTTCTGGTCGTAGTAGTAGGGCAGCACCTCGGACAGGTTGTTGGCCACCGCGCCCAGGATGTTGGCGCCGGCGCCCTCGAGGATCTCGATACCCCGCTTGGAGAGTTCCTTGGGCGTCTGCCCGGCCATGACCAGGTAGAGGACGCCGTCGACCGCCTCCAGGAAGTGCAGGGGGTCGCTGACCGGGACGACCGGGGGCGAGTCCAGGATGACGATGTCGTAGATCTTGTGCAGCTGGTCGACGGCGCCGCGGATGCGGTGGGCGCCGAACAGGCGGCTGGGGCGGCCGCCCACCTCGCCGGCGGGCATGAAGTCCAGGTTCTTGATCTTGGTGGGGCGGGCCGCCTTCTCCACGGGGGACTCGCCCTTGAGCAGGTCGCTGAAGCCTGGCGAGAGCGGGCTCTGGAACACCGTGTGCTGCACCGGGCGGCGGATGTCCCCGTCCAAGAGCAGCACGCGCTTGGGCAGGTGGTTGGCCAGGACCAGGGCGAAGTGCAGGGAGAAGAGGCTCTTGCCCTCGCCCCGCTCGGCGCTGGTGATCAGCAGGGTACGTTTGCGGTCCAGGTCCAGCTGGCGGCCGACGCGGATCATGATGCGACGCAGCTCGATGGCCATGGGCGACTCGATGTCGAACAGTCCGCCGCGCACGGCGGTCGCGTCGCCCGGTTCCTGGTCGGTCCGCTTGTCCCTGGTCTTGCTCATCGCGCCCTTTCCTACATGTTCAGCGAGGGGTACACCACCAGCAGCCCGACCGCGGCCACGGCCAGGATCCCCAGCACGACGGCCACCCAGCGCAGCAGGCGCCGCCGCCGGCGGCGCACGAAGTGGACGTCCTGGACCAGCGGCAGGGTGCCGATGACCCTGATGCCCAGCACCTGCTCGATCTCCGCCACGGTCTTGAACGAACGGTCCAGGAACATGGCCAGCACCACCAGCCCCGTGCCCAGGCCGAAGGCCAGCACGCCGGCCAGGAACGCCAGCTTCTTCTTGTCGGGTTCCACCGGCGACCACATGGGCACCGGCGGCCGCCGCACCGAGATGGTGACGCCCACATCGGACATGCCGGCCTCGAAGCTCATGCGCTGGGTCGTGATCTCCTGCTCGAGGTTGCCCACCAGGTCGCGGGCGGCCTCGAGCTTCTCCTGCAGCTCGTCCAGGCGGCTGGTCTGCAGGGGCCGCTGGACCATGACCCGGCGGTAGTCCGCCACGGCGCGCTGCACCTTGCGCAGCACCTGCAGTTCGACGCTGCGGTACAGGTACTGGTAGTAGTACTGGACCAGGCGGCTGCGGTCCATGATCCCCACCGCGGGGTGGTTGGCCGAGACCAGCTCCTCGACCCGGCTGTTCAGCTGCACCCGCAGGCGGCCCAGGCGCGTCTCCAGCTCCTGGTACTCGCGGACCGACTCGGCGGTGGTGGCCAGCTCCGCGCCCAGGTCCTCCAGCTCGAGCATCAGGGCCCTGATCACCGCGTCCCGGGAATAGCCGCCCGCCGGCGGGTCGCTGCCCAGGATGCGGCGCGCGACCACCGCCAGCTCGTTGAACTCGGCGGCGTCGGCGCCCTCGTGGCGGCCCTGCACGCGGTTCAGCCGCTCCTCCACCATGGCCAAATTGCCCGAGTTCACCCGTCCGTCCAGGTAGTCGGAGGCGGCCATGTTGGTGATGAAGGCGGACAGCTCCTTCTCCACCGCGGCCAGATCCCCCTCGGCCTGGGCCTTCTGGGTCTCCAGGAACTCGCGGGTCGAGGTCCGCGAGGCCAGACGCGCCCGGCGGTACTCGTCGACGAAGCGCGAGACCACGTACTTGGCCAGGTCGTAGGCCCGCTGGGGGTCGGTGTCGCGCACCTCGATGTCGTACATGTAGTTGCCGCTGGGCTCGAGCCGGATCATGCGGCGCAGCCGTGCCTCCGCGATCATCACCGCGCGGGTCTCGCTGACCGTCCCGCCGCCGCCGGCCTCGATGCTGGCCTTGACGGTCTTGTCCAGGTCCAGCTCCCGGACCACCGCCTGCAGGAACTGGGGCGAGGTCAGGATGGTCCCGAGCTCGACCTCCACCTCCCGCTCCAGCTCGCGCGCACGGACGCCGTAGCTCTGGGCCGGATCGATCAGCAGCTGGCTGCGGTAGAAGTCGGTCTTGATCAGGAGCTGGCCGCGGGACGCGTAGATGGGCGTCATCGTCTTGATCGCCACCGCCGCCATGGCCAGGCACAGGACGAACGGCACGAGGAACAGCAGCTTGCGGCGCCAGAAGGCCCGCCACAGGGTGCCGATATCGAACGAGGAGGCCTGCTGCTGGCCTTCTTCCAGGAAGGGATCCATCGCCACTTGCGTCTCCCGGGGTGGACCTCGGCGCCCCACGCGCCGACTCCAGTTGTCGGCCGCGGACGTCCGAACCAAAGCCGAACCCCGGCAACCCGGTTCCGGACCGGGGGTTCCCGCGCCGCGGCGGTGGTGGCGCGGGGCCTGCACGGGGGCCCTGCGGACCCCGTCCAGTGAACACGCAAACCCGCCTTCCGGCCAGAAGAAAAAGTGCCGCCAGCGCCCCGCACCGCCGTGCCCCTGCTGCTGCTGGCCTGCGCCGGCCTCGCCGGCTGCCGGTCCACGCCGACCCCGGCCGAGCCGGTGGCCGGTCCGGCGGGCATCCTGCCGCCGGAC